>JAKFYP010000018.1 GCA_021730835.1 Alphaproteobacteria bacterium | reverse complement strand
CTTCCTGCATCTCAAGCGTTGGCGCGGAGTTGCAACCAGATATGCTAAAAATACCGCTTCTTTCCTCGCCGCCGTCCATATACGCTGCATTGCTCTCTGGGCTAACATCTCATGACGACACTATCTAGCTGCAACGGTAAATAAGCCTTTGTCCTGCAATTGTTATCTCACTGTAATCCATGCCTAAATCGCGGGCGATAGCGTCATAATCCAGATAGCATTGAATAGTATCGGGAATCTGGCCGAAAAGCCCCTCCTCCACGAAATGATAGGCAAGCTCCTTGAGGCCGTCCATCTCATACAGGTCGATGTCGAAATCATCCGGGTCTTCGGCTCACAGGCCGAGGTGAAGCGCTTTCCGGAAGCCGATCCGCATTTCCCAAAAGACCTCCCGAACGGCGAAATCCGCAAACAAACCATCGCCCGGATCATGGGGCAAATCCTCTACGCCGGGTATCTGGAAGCACCTACCCATAACGTTTCGCTGCGCAAGGCCAATCATCCGCCGCTAATCTCACTCGAAACATACGAGAAAATCCAGCAACGCCGTCAGGATAACGGCAAGTTGCCGGTGCGCAAGGACATTCACCGGGATTTCGTGTTGCGCGGCGCGGTATGCCGCCACGCCTGCGAGACGCCCTTACGCTCCGGCTGGACAAAGGGCAAAACGAAATACTATGCCTATTACCTATGCCAGACCGTGGAATGCCCTGAATACGGCAAGTCCATCCCGCACGATAAAATCGAAGGCGAGTTTAAGGAGCTACTGCAAACCATGCAGCCTGCCCACGGCACGTTCCGCATGATCTGCGCCATGTTCAAAAACGCATGGCAGGCCCAGGCCGACAAAACCGCCGTCGCCGCAAAAGCCTTTAAGCAGGAAGCACAGGAGGCGGAAAAGGAAATCGGCCAGTTGATTGAAAAAATTATGAAGGCTTCCAATGACCGGGTGATCCAAGCCTATGAAGGGCGCATTGAGGAACTGGAAAAACGCAAGCTGCTGGCAGAAGAAAAAGCCTCTCAATCCCTGCCGTCCAAGCACCGTTTCAACGAGATGCCAGAACTCTCACTTTTGTTCCTCGCGAATCCACATAAGCTCTGGAAAAACGGGGGTTTTGAGCTAAAGCGCACGACCCTGAAACTGGCCTTTACCGGCCTCATCCTCTACAACCGGAATCAGGATGCTAGAACACCCCTCAAAGCCTTGCCCCACAAGGCGTTTCATGCCTTCGCACAACCTGCTCTGCAATATGGTGCACTTGAGCGGAACGAGTTTGAACCGCGAAATGCTCTATAATGAGGTGCTTGATACCTTGGCGGGATGGAATAGTCAACTCACCGGCAGCGGTATTAACCTTGAGGAGCCAAGCCTATGAGCGGCGCTTCTGTTATGAAAACCGATGCCGGATTACGGCAGGAGTTTGCCTCCAGCGCCCATACCCCTACTCCGAATGGCAAAAAGCGCAAGAAGCGGATGGCTCCTCTGTCCATCCGCCTTTCGCCGGATGAACGCGCAAGGCTTGAGGTTCTGGCAGGCCAACAGCCTATTGGGGCATTCGTTAAAAGCCGCCTGTTCGCGGCCAATGACAATATCCCGCCTCGGCCAAACAGCCGCCCTATCGTTAATGAGCGTGTGGGGTTCGCAAAGATGCTGGGAATGCTGGCGCGGATGGATATTTTCCTGATCCTTAAAGAGCTTCTTAAAGCCGTGGGTAACGGCCAAATCCGCCTTGAACCAGAAACCGAATCCGCCCTGAACACCGCTTTCCTTGATCTGCGCGAGATTCGCCGCCTGTTGATTGAGGCGCAGAAAGTAAAGGCGGAGTAAACTCCATGATTCTGGTCGGCAATCAGCGCGGTAATGCCAAAAATCTGGCGCACCACCTGCTCAAACAGGACAATGAGCGGGTGGAAGTGCATGATATGCGCGGGTTTTGCTCGGATAATCTGGTGAGTGCCTTTAATGAGAGCTACGCCATGAGCCGCGCCACTAAGTGCAAACAGCATCTGTTCTCCCTCTCGCTTAACCCTCCCAAAGATGCCGAGGTCAGCAATGAGCAGTTTGAGGATGCGATTGGCCGTGTTGAGGTAAAATTGGGTCTGACCGGCCAGCCCCGCGCCATTGTCTTCCATGAAAAGAACGGGCGGCGGCATTGCCATGCCGTCTGGTCGCGTATTGATGCGGAAGAGATGAAGGCCGTCCATCTTTCCTACAGCCATAGGAAGCTGCAAGCGGTATCCCGCGAGCTTTACCTTGAGCATGGCTGGAAGATGCCGCGTGGGTTGGTAAATAGCCGGGAAAGTGATCCGCGTAATTACACGCTGGCGCAGTGGCAACAAGCCAAGCGCGTCGGTAAAGATGCCGCCGCCATCAAAACGTCAATTCAGGACGCTTGGGCGATTTCCGATAGCAAAGAGGCGTTTTCCAATGCCCTTGCCGAGCGCGGCTATAAGCTGGCGCGCGGGGATCGCCGTGGCTATGTGGCGGTAGATCATAAGGGTGAGGTCT
>JAKFYP010000142.1 GCA_021730835.1 Alphaproteobacteria bacterium | reverse complement strand
AGATATAATCCGAAAAAAACCCTCCCGCATCGTCTGGCAAAAACTAATCCTGCTGGACAATAGTGGCGTTGTTGCCGTTACCATTCTGTAGCAAACTCAGCGTATCGTTGTTACCATACTGATATAATGACGCTTTGTTGCCATCTCCCTGCTGGCTCAAATTTGCAGCATTATTGTCACCGCGGGACTGCTCGATGAAAGCAAGGTTGTCATTGCCAACCTGACTGACATACGACTTATTGGCATCGGAATACTGGTAGAGGCCGACTTTGTTTCCGATTCCATCCTGAAGAATATCAGATTTATTGTGATCGCCGTACTGATTAACCGCTAACTTATTGCCATCTTTTTTCTGAACGGACTTTGAGTCATTGAAACTCCCTCGCTGGACTGTATGAGAAAAATTAGCGGTTCCCTCCTGAGTTGCCAGAGCATTGTTATCATCCCCAAACTGAGCCAGAAAGATGTTGTTGGCGCTGCCCTCCTGTACGGTTCCCAGATAGTTTTTGTTACCTACCTGTTGCACCTCTGCGTGGTTTTCTCTGCCCTGCTGAATAATATCCAGCAGATTTCCCTCACCAGTCTGATTGGCATCAATAATATTTGCCCTGCCGGATTGTCTGGTATCTAACCAGTTAAAAGTACCCTTCTGAGCAAATCTTGTTTCGTTCCTGTTGCCGTTCTGAAAAACAATCGCATGGTTCTCATTGCCGGATTGGCCTAGAAAAGTTCCCGGTTGCGCTTTGTTAAGCGTATTACCGTTTCCACTCTGATGCGCATTGGCTGAGTTGGTATTGCCTACCTGCGGCAAAAAGATTGAGTTACCGTTCGCATATGCCGCTGTGGAAACAGTAAGCGCAACCGCAGAAAGTAGCGTTGTGGTAAATAAACGTATTGTCATGTCTTTTCTCCTGAAGTATTTTTTAGAATATAAGATTGGTTAACTTAACGTTAACTTAACATATATTACATTATTATTACAAAATGTAAAATAAAAAACTATTTTTATTTGTATTAGTATTGAAAGTTACTTTAGCTTTTCATGAGATACATTGACTTTTTAGAGATGCCCTATTGAAAGTCAGGCCGCATGATATGATTCGCCTGACCGGCTATCTGGTACAGGTGCATGGCCGTGACGGCTATCGCTGGGCTAGCTCCTTGTCGCGTGCCGATACGGGCGTCGGCTCCTGTGAGGTAATATGGGTAGAAAGCCTCGAATGGCTGTAGCAGTGCTACACCAGCATCATCACGGGATCTTCGATGTAGCGCCGGAAGGCGGCGAGGAATTCCGCGCCGACCGCCCCGTCCACCACGCGATGATCGCATGACAGCGTACAGCTCATGAACTGCGTGGCGACGAACTGCCCGCCTTCGGAAATCACCCGTTCCTCGCCCGCGCCGACCGCCAGAATACAGCCCTGTGGCGGGTTGATGATGGCGGAAAACGACTTGATGCCGTACATACCGAGATTGGAGAGGGAGAAGCCGCCGCCCTGATATTCCTCCGGCTGAAGCTTGCCGTCGCGGGCGCGGGCAATCAGGCTTTTCATTTCAGCGGAAATGGTGGAAAGCGTTTTCCCGTCGGCGTTTTTGACAATCGGGGTAATCAGCCCGCCGTCAAGCGCCACGGCGACTGAGACATCCACGTTGTTGAATTGCCGGATGGCACTGTCCGTCCATGAGGCGTTGGCAGCGGGGATTTCCCTCAGCCCCATCGCCACCGCCTTGATAACCATATCGTTGAGCGAAACCTTGTAGGCCGGTTTGCCCTCTTTATTCTTAGGTGCGGCGTCGTTGATGCGCTGGCGAGCGTCGTTCAGCGCGTCAATGCGGCAATCCACCGTCAGATAAAAATGCGGAATCTGTTGCTTGGATTCCAGCAGGCGCTTGGCAATCGTCTTGCGCATGCCGGAATTGGGAATTTCTGTATATTCCTGCGGGTTGCGGCCATATCCGGTCGCCGGGGCGCGGCGTGCGCCGCCCGAAGCTCCAGCCTCCTCAACATCGGCGCGGATGATGCGCCCGTGCGGGCCGGTTCCGTTGACGGAGGACAGGTTGACGCCCTCCTGCGCCGCGATGCGTTTGGCCAGCGGGCTGGCGAAAATGCGCTGCTCACTGCCGGTTACCCGTTGCCCGTTGCCTGAAGCGGGGGTTGAAGCGGACGGAACGGGCGATGCCGTTTTACCCCCCACGTCTTGCGCTTCGCCCCTCCGGCTGGCGCTCGACTTCTCCCCCTCAGGGGGGGAGCTGGATTTGTAGCCCACCAGCGTGCCTTTATCCTCGCCGTCTTCGAGCAACAAGGCGATGAGTTGATTGACCGGTACGCCCTCGCTACCCTCGGGAATGAGGATTTTACCCATGATCCCTTCATCAACCGCCTCGACTTCCATCGTCGCCTTGTCGGTCTCGATCTCGGCGATAACATCGCCGGAGTTAATCCTGTCGCCCTCTTTTTTGACCCATTTGGCCAGCGTTCCCTCGGTCATGGTCGGCGACAGGGCAGGCA
>JAKFYP010000009.1 GCA_021730835.1 Alphaproteobacteria bacterium | reverse complement strand
GACGCCACCCAGATCCCGCCGGAAACGGTCTTTATCAAGCTTCTTGTCGGTTTTCACGTCCCACAGGCGGCAGGAATCCGGGCTGATTTCATCGCCCAGCAGAATGCGCGAGCGGCCTTCCTCATCGTAGAGCCGCCCGAATTCAAGCTTGAAATCAACCAGCCGGATGCCGATACCCATGAACAGGCCGCTGAGATAGTCATTCACCCGTAGCGCCGTCATGCGGATTTCTTCCATCTCCATCGGATCGGCAAGGTCGAAGGCAAAAATATGCTCCTCGGCCAGCATCGGGTCGCCCAGCTTGTCGTTTTTGAGATAATACTCGATCAGCGGAATACCAAGCGGCTCGCCCTCCGGCACGTTGAAACGCTCGGAAAAGCTGCCCGCCGCCACGTTGCGCACGACAATCTCCAGCGGGATCATCTCCAGCGCATAGATCAACTGTTCACGCATGTTAAGCGTGCGGATGAAATGCGTCGCCACGCCCATATCCAGCAGCCGGGTCATGAGAAACTCGGAAATCCGGTTATTAATCACGCCCTTGCCGCGAATCGTGCCTTTTTTCTTGTTATTGAAGGCGGTGGCATCGTCCTTGAAGCGGGCAATCAGCGTACCCGGTTCCGGCCCTTCAAAAATCAGTTTCCCTTTGCCCTCATACAAGGGGGTGCGTTTGGACATGTGATTCCTGCGATATTGTGTTAAATTTGTAGTTGCACCAGACATAGAGTAATTTACACTCAACGGCAATAGTTATCGGGTGTTGATCACCCGCCATTGGTGCGGTATGCAACAACCGATGCCTGATGGCAAGAGAAACAAGGAGCGAATATGACCACATTTGATGACCGGGATCAAGCGTTTGAAAAAAAATTCGCGCATGACAATGAGTTACAGTTCAAAGCCGTCGCCCGGCGGAATAAATTATTTGGTCTGTGGGCGGCTGCCCTGCTGCATAAAAAGGGAGAGGCGGCGGATGAATACGCTAAAGAGGTGGTGCTGGCCGATTTTGAGGAAGCAGGCGATGACGACGTGCTGCGTAAGGTATTGCGCGATTTAACCGATGCCGGAGTGTCGGCGAAGCGCGAGGAGTTGCGCCATGAGATGGATCGTCTGCTCGGCGAGGCGAAAAAGCAACTCATGATGGAAAACAAGAGTTGAAGGGGATTGATCCATGCCCTGCTCCCTGCTGATCCTCAACGGCCCTAACCTGAACCTGCTTGGCACACGCGAGCGGGATATCTACGGGCAGGAGACACTGGAGGAGATTATCTCCCGTTGCAGCGCCTATGCCGATAAGGCGGGTATCACGCTGGAGGCCAGACAGAGCAACCATGAGGGCGATCTGGTCGAGTGGATTCAGCAGGCGCGGGGTGTGCATCAGGGCATCGTGCTCAATGCCGGGGCTTATACCCATACGTCGGTAGCGATTCGTGACGCCATCGCGGCGGTGGATATGCCGGTGATTGAGGTGCATCTTTCCAATATCTACCGGCGTGAGGAATTCCGCCATGTCTCGCTGATCTCTCCTGTGGCGGAGGGCGGGATATACGGGCTGGGCGCGCAGGGCTATCTGCTGGCCATCGAAGCGCTGGCGGCGCGGTTTGCTTTGAAGAATTAAATTTATCTGCTTATCTTCCATGACTCAGCTTCCCCGCATAGCACCTGCTTACGGGGTGCTGTGCAACCCAATGATGAGGCGTTCTCCATCAGGCGGATGCCTCATGGGGGAGCGGAGTATCGTGGATAATCAGGATGCACCCTGCTGGAGCGGCAGGTGGCTTCCCGGAAATGCGATCCGCTGGCATTGCGCTAATTCCTGAAAAAACCTGAAGCTTCCCCGGCAAAGTTAGGCTATGCAGGCCGCATGAACCAGCGCCTGATACTCAGCCTTGAGGAGATTGTCCTGAAATTCGGGGGCAAACCGCTGTTTGACGGGCTGGATATTCATATCCGCGAGCGCGACCGCATCTGCCTGATCGGCAAGAACGGCGCGGGCAAGACCACCCTGATGCGCCTGATGACCGAAGACCTCGAACGCGACGCGGGCAAGCGCTTCGTCTATCCCGGCACGTCCATCGGCTACCTCGCGCAATCGGTGACATTCCATCCGGGCGAGGCGGTCAGGCAATTTGTGCTTTCCGGCCTGCCGGAGGAGGAGCGGCAGGAGTATAATCTCTACCTCGCCGATATGGTCATCGCCCCGCTCGATCTCAACGCGGACGCGCCGATGGGCACGCTCTCGGGCGGGCAGTTGCGCCGGGCGGCGCTGGCCCGCGCTCTGGTAACCGATCCCGATATATTGCTGCTCGACGAGCCGACCAACCATCTCGATCTGGCGGGCATCGAATGGCTGGAGAAATATCTCAAAGGCTACCGGGGGGCGCTGGTTTGCGTCAGCCACGACCGGCAGTTTCTGGCCAATGTCTCGCGCAAGGTGCTGTGGATTGACCGGGGGCGTATCCGTGTCTGCCCGGTTGGATATGGCGGATTTGAGGAGTGGATGGAGCAGCAGGTTGAGCAGGAGGCCCGCGAGTTGCAGAATCTGCAAAAGCAGGTGGCCGCCGAGCATGACTGGACGCAAGGCGGCGTCACCGGGCGGCGTAAGCGCAATGCCC
>JAKFYP010000063.1 GCA_021730835.1 Alphaproteobacteria bacterium | reverse complement strand
GTTTATATGGAGGTTTTTATGACGCATGCCACAGACAATATGAATCCGGGCTACCAGACTCACCATATACAGGGTGACGGAGCTGGTATTCAGGGCAGCGCTCTCAGCCACGGGAATTCCATGCAGCAGGCGGCTTTCCACCATCCGGAAGGCGCGCAACTGCGGCCTGTTGAAATACAGCTTCAGGAAGGCCACCAGCTTAGTGTTACCAAGAGCTTTGAAACCGGCACAATGGATCAGCCCATTGATATGACCAATATGAGAAAAATGCTTGGGCAAATCGGGCTGATGCAGTGCGACATCTCGCATGTCACCTCAAAAAGCGATGGCAGCTCGCTGGCGAATCGTCATGAACTCACTGTCTCATGGAGCGATCCGCATATCCATCCTCAGGCCGTTCATGCCGCCATGAACGAAGCCTTATACGCAAACGGGCTTCAAAACGTCACCAGCCAGTGGGATACCAGTTTCAGCGCTTCTTCACAGACGGCTGCTCATGTTCAGGCCTCAGACAATATGCAAAATCAGGCCGGATACGCGCAAGCCATTGAGCAGCAGCGAACAGCGGGGCATCCGGTGCAGGCAGAGCAACATCCGGCGGCAAGCTGGCAGGATCACATGGATCAAACGCAAGGCATGGCGCCAGCGTTGTCGCGGTGAGGTGAGCGTTATCTGGCCTGTTGTCTCATCATGTTTGTAGTTTCTGCACGACTTGTCCAGCTATGCTCCGCGAGCGGGATATTGATTCCTCGCTCGAAGGCCATAACCGGTTGACGCTTTTCTTCTCCAGCCAACTGCGTTTCCCAATCATCGTATTTTTCCGTCAATGCGAGAGATAAACGGATTTCCCCGTCTTTAGCATACTTTGCTCCGCGCTCATGCGTATGCCCGCCGGGAGCATGCGTTTCACACATATCGTCATACCGGAAGTTGGTCATCAGGCTGCGTGCCAGCGTATGGCGCGCCACGTTGCCATGCTCATCAAACGAAGCCGTGCCGCCACCCGCCTCCAGCGCGGCAACATAAGCCCCGCCTTTGCCGTCCTGCCTGCCCGTCATGTGCATATTGGCTACCGGCAGCAGGGAATGCCGGTCATTATCCCGCGCCTCGACGATGATTTTCAGGGCCGCTCCCTCCGCTATTTCCCTGATGGCTGGCCAGTCAGGGGAATTGATCATGTCGGCGGCGTCTTTTTTCAGCAATTCAAGGAAAATCCGGTTGGCATCGCCTTTCGCGGCATCGGAAATCGCGTATTCGGACTTTTCACCTATAGAGATGAGATGCTTTCGCACTTTTTCAGGGAAAAACCGGCCTTTTTTTGTATCGTTCAGTCGCTTTTCCAGTTGCTGCTCAATACCGGTCGGCGGGGAAAGGGTAGTCTGCCCGACAATAGTAACGCCCTCACTGGCCAGAATTTCGGTCAGCTTGCGTTGCGAATCGGCGATCATCCGGTCGGCGACGCCACGGGTTGAGCCGAGATTAAAGGCATTCACACTGTAGAAGGTCGGGGATACCTTATCGCCCCGGTCTAAGTTCGTCGCATTTGCGAAGAGGATATTATCCAGATCATGCTCAAGCACCGCATCGGGAATTTTAGCATCGGCCTCGGGACATTTTTTCAGGTGAATAAACAGCGAGGCGAGAGTATTGCGCTCGTTTGGCGCAACGCCCTCTTCACCGGCTACCATGAGCAGGATACGGCGATTGCCGGTCATCAGCCGGCCGCGGATTGCCGAAGGCGGCGCGTGATTCACCGTGTCTTTTTCAGAGATTCTCGCCAGCAGCGCCTCGCTGACATGCTCGGGCGTCAGCATAACGATCTGCCGGTGCGCCAGCACAAAATCATTATATGCCTTCGCCTTGTCTTTGAGCGCTGTTTGTTCGGGGGTCAATTCGGCAGGATTCCTGATTTTTTTAATCGCCCCCATCGGCTCGTCCAACTCGGTCAGACGCTCAACACATGCCTGCAACATGGCGTTCTTATCCTCTGCCGCCCCATACTGTCCCTCCAGCATTTGCCGGATAATAACAGGTGTTTCTTCTTTCTGTTCCACCGCTGCAATATCGTTCATCCTGTATTCCTTCATTGCTTTAATCAGGGCGGGAAATTAGCATAGCCCTCCCACGGGTTAAAGAAAATTAATTGCCATTGCCAACACCATAAAAAGGTTGATTTCACCCGTCATTTGGGGTAGATACCACGATCCTCTCTAAAAGGGCAAGGCCATGAAAAAAAATATCCATCCGAAATATCACGAAATTACGGTGAAAATGACCGATGGCACGAGCTTTAAAACCCGCTCCTGCTGGGGTAAGGAAGGCGACGTGCTGCAACTCGACGTTGATCCCAAGACCCATCCGGCATGGGTAGGTGGCGTGCATTTCAAAAAAACCGGCCAGATGGAAAAATTCAACAACCGCTTCGGCAATTTCAATTTCGGTGGCCAGTCGGCCAAAAAAGACGACAAGAAAGACGACAAGAAGGACGAAGCCGCCGGTTAAAATTTATTCTGATTACCCACAATTCACCGCTTGCTTCTCGTTTGCTACCTTGCAAATAAAAACAGCGGGTTATAACTCCCCCCCTGGAGCACCCGCCTGCGGGTTACTTTACTACTCCCCCC
>JAKFYP010000130.1 GCA_021730835.1 Alphaproteobacteria bacterium | reverse complement strand
ATACGGGCGTGCCTGCCGTTACCGTTGGGGAACAAGTGAATCTTCACCAGCCGATGGTGAAAAATCACGGCCAAGTCGCTGATGGGATAGGTTTTGTGTTCCAGCCAATACTGAGCATCACCGAGAAGCTGGCGCAGTTCGGTGGCGATGTAGATACGATCTACGCCGATATTTTTATTAGTTTTACGGAACGTGCCAGCCCATTTCCACACGTGGCCATACATGCGCTTGTGGAGGTTAAGCAGGAACTTTTCGGAAAACACATCCAGCTTGGAAAGGACGGATTTCTGCATCACCCATTT
This sequence comes from Alphaproteobacteria bacterium, assembly GCA_021730835.1. Taxonomy (GTDB): domain Bacteria; phylum Pseudomonadota; class Alphaproteobacteria; order Rickettsiales; family UBA998; genus JAKFYP01. The sequence goes on along the minus strand of JAKFYP010000130.1, from coordinate 2,339 downwards.
GCGGGCTTCCAGGATGTTTTCCTGCTCGAAAGCGTCTAAGTCCTCGCGGGTCACAATGCTTGGAATGAGGTCGCGTTTTTCTTCTTCATCCAGTGGTGTCTGGCCTGCGATGTAATGATACTGCATGGCTACTCCCACAGCTTGGAGTTAGGGTTCTTTGCCAATTCCTCGGCAGTTTCCTTAATCTTCTGCTGAAGGTTGCCGACGCCCTGCGCTTCCAGCTGCATGGTGTGATCGACAGCGGACACAATGTCCTTCGCTTTCATGAGTGCCTGCTTGTCTAGGATGCCTTGCAATCCCCCATCATTGGGAACGAGCGCATAGACCAAACGGCAATTCAATGCCTCTGCCGCCTTGCGGAGTGTTTTGATGCTGACCGTTCCACCCAGTTCCTTGGCTTCCAGCTGGGATAACGCCTGCTGGGTTACCCCCATGCGCGTGGCAAGCTGGCGCACGCTCATGCCAAGGGATTTTCGGACAGCACGAATCCAGCCGTCAGAAGGACGGTCACACACGCGGATTTCAGCCATGTGCTGATCCAGCGTCTGAAGTTGGAGGTGTTTGAATCTATCAGTCATACAAGCCATCACTTGTTAGTTTCGTCTAATATAACAAGTTATCACTTGTGTGTAAAGAAGTAATTAACAAGCTAAAGGTTGTTAAATGACGGATTTTGCAGAAGTTCAGTTCCCAAGCGACATCAGCTATGGGGCTACGGGAGGTCCGACTTATTCCACCGATGTGGTGACCACGTATTCCGGCAGGGAGCAGAGAAACGCGAACTGGAGCCAGGCACGGGCAAGGTACAATGTTGCCTCGGGCGTGAAAACGGAAACGCAGTGGCAGACGCTGATTTCCTTCTTCCGTGCCAGGCGCGGCAAGGCGGTGGGGTTTCGTTTCAAGGATTGGAGTGACTTCAAAGGCGTGAACGAACCTATCTACCGTTCCGATGATGGCGGCACGGCAGGAGGAAACACCTTCAATCTGCTGGCAGGGTTGGATGGTGCGGCCACCTTTGGGGCGATCATCACCAACTTACCCGCAGGCACGTTTGAAACCTGGGATAACGTCAATACGGTGGATGTCATTCTCACCAGCGGTTCGCTAGCCGGTATCACCGAGCTTGCCGTGCTGAATGGTGCAAACGCTGCGCTGATCGGCGATGAATTGGTGCAGTTTCAAAACGCGCAGCTGATTGGTGATAAAACTTACCGGCTTTCCAAGCTGCTGCGCGGTAGGCAAGGAACGGAATGGGCAATCGGCACGCATCAGGAAGGTGATCGCTTCATCTTGCTGAATCCGGCGCTCTACACCACGGCTATCGCTAATAACCTGATTGGCAGACAGCTTTTCTATAAAGCAGTGAGCGTTGGTTCATCACTGGCCGCAACCGACGAGCAAGCCTTCACCTACACAGGGCGAAACCTGAAACCGTTTTCGCCGGTGCATGTGAAGGGTGTGCGGGATGGCTCTGGCAATCTCACCATCAGCTGGCTGCGCCGCTCCCGTGTGGATGCAGAATGGCGCGACGGGGTGGACATTCCGCTCGGCGAAGAATCAGAACGCTATGAGGTGGAAATCTATAGCGGCCTGACGCTCAAGCGCACCATTGTCATCACAAGCCCAATCGCCAGCTACAGCGCCGCCGAGCAGACCACTGACTTCGGCAGCACACAAAGCAGCGTGAGTGTGAAAGTCTATCAGCTTTCCGCCGTGGCGGGGCGTGGCTACGCGGTGGAAGCTACGATTTAGTTTTATTTGATCTGATGCCAGCTTGATAGGCTATTTCAGCCCAATAGCTGGCATCATCTGGCGAATCAAAAAATGCTTCTGGTGCTGACCAATATGACATTTTCGCGGTTTTGTTTTTTGTCTCATAGGTGAACTGTTTACATCCCTCAGCTTCGAAAACTGACTGGCTTTGTTTGTCAGATTTTAGATAGAGGCAGTCATCACAAGTGAGTGCGAAAATCTGCCCGTTTTTATAAAGGCCAAACCCGCTAAACATGGGGCGATAAGCAATGTCACCCCAGCTAGAAAGCATCTCCGCTATGTGTTCGCAGTAATCGTTCTTCATAGCTGGCGATTATAATTCAACCTGTTAAAAAGTGGAGCATTTTATGTCCTCAACCGCAAGGCTGGGCTTGCCGTATATGCGCGGCTCTACGCCCTCACTATGGCCGGTGCATTCTTCGTCACCCGAACCAAATCTAACATGAAATACCACCGCGTGTATTCGCATGCCGTCGATAAAAACACCGGCGTCATGGCGGATCAAACTATCGCGCTCGATGGTTTTTATGCGCGCAAAAATTACCCGCACCATCTCCGCCGCATCA
>JAKFYP010000147.1 GCA_021730835.1 Alphaproteobacteria bacterium | reverse complement strand
CTTCATCGGCAAGGGCGTCTGCTTCGATACCGGAGGGATCAGCATCAAGCCCGCCCAGAATATGCACGATATGAAATACGATATGGCCGGATCGGCGGTCGTCGTCGGGCTGATGCGCACGCTGGCCCGCCGCAAGGCGAAGGTCAACGCGGTCGGCGTCATCGGGCTGGTTGAAAACATGCCTGACGGTGCGGCGATGCGCCCGGGCGATATCGTCACCTCCATGTCGGGCCAGACCATCGAAGTGCTCAATACCGACGCGGAAGGTCGCCTCGTGCTGGCCGATGTGCTCTGGTACACGCAGGATCGTTTCAAGCCGCAATTCATGATTAATCTGGCGACGCTGACCGGGGCGATCGTGGTGGCGCTGGGAACCAGCCGCGCCGGGTTGTTTTCCAATAACGACAAGCTTTCGGAAAAACTCTTTGCCACGGGTAAGGAAACAGGTGAGGAAGTCTGGCGCCTGCCACTGGCCGAGGTCTACGACAAGCAGATCAATTCCGAATACGCCGACATGCAGAATATCGGGGCCGACCGCGAGGCGGGCAGTATCACCGCCGCGCAATTCCTCCAGCGCTTCGTCAATAACGTGCCGTGGGCGCATCTGGATATTGCCGGAATGGCCTGGCGCACCAAGCCGCTGCCTGTCGTGCCCAAAGGCGCGAGTGGCTACGGCGTACGCCTGCTCAACGCGTTGGTGGCGAAGCACTACGAGGGATAAGCGGGCGGGGTTGATGGCAATGGGCCATAGTCTATAGAGACCATTGCATCACTCGAAAATGCCATTATTTTCGTCATCACTCTGCTTGCAATGACGAGTTTTTTTGAGACGCTCCTTCAGTTTATCTTCAACCAAATGCCGCTTCAACGCCTCCAGACCGGTGTGGTAATCGGGATAGACGAGGGTAACGCCCAGCTTTTCGCGGATTTTGCGGTTGGAGGTGCGACGGCTGGAATCGTAAAAACTGCGGGCCATTGGCGAAAGCCCGGCCTCCTCAAGTGCAATCAGGGGCGGTGGGTCACGCCCGAGCAGGGTACTGGCATAGGCGACGACTTCATGCGCCGGGGCGGGCAGATCATCGGCGACGTTCCAGATTTCACCCGGGCTGGGGTGCTCAATGGAGGCCAGCAGCACGCGAGCGATATCCCCGACATGGATGCGTGAGAAAAACTGGTTTTCCTTAAAGATACGCTTCGCCAGTCCCGCCTTCACGTCGAGCAGCGCATTGCGGCCCGGCCCGTATATCCCGCTGAGGCGGAAAATTTCCACCGGCAAACCGCTGGCCAGCCATGCCCGCTCGGCTTCCAGCCTGCGCCTGCCGCGTTCGCTGTCGGGGCGGCAGGGAGAGGATTCATCCACCCATCCGCCGCCGGTATCGCCGTACACGCCGGTGCTGGAGAGATACCCCGCCCATCGCAGTTTCAGCCTCCGCAGCATCGGTAGCAGGGCAAGCACCGGGTCGCCTGCCGCATCCGGCGGGATGGAAAGCAACACATGCGTCACATCCTCCAGCGCGCTTTGCGGCAACGCATCGCCGCCATGCCAGTGATGCAGCAGGATATTCGGCTCGGCGTGGATGCTGCGTGCCGTCCCTGCGACGCGAAAGCCTCGCGCTGTCAGCAAGGGCGTCAAAGCGCGTGCCGTATAGCCGTAGCCGAAGCAAAACAGCTTGCCCGCCGCCGCCGGCTGGGGGACAATAGGCGTATGTGGTTGAGATTCGGACATATCGGGGCGATACTGGTGTTGTTGTTGCCTGCGGCAGGGCAGGCGGGCAGTATTGAGATGAGTTCCGAGGATTACCAGCGATGCAGTTTGCTGTCAAAGGAGTCGCCCCCGGCGGCGCTGGCTTTTTCGCGGCAATGGCTGCAACGCGAATTTACCCCCTCGGCGCTGCATTGCAAGGCGGTCGCCCAATACGCCATGAGGCGTTATGGCGACGCGGCCAGAAGTTTCGATCAGCTTTACGACCGCATCCCCAAGGACGAGGAACAACTGAAGCTGGCGCTGTTGCAGCAATCGGCCAAGGCGCACTGGCTGGCGGATGAGCGCGAGGTAGCGCTGGAGCGCCTGCGGGAAGCGGAGAAACGCCTGACCGGCTGGGAGGGGAGGGAGCCTTATACCAAACGCATGCTGGTGGATGTACTCACTCAGCGGGCCGGGTATTACCTTGAGGCCGGTAAGCAGTTGGAGGCGTTGCAGGATTATGACCATGCCTTGACTTTGGAAACGCGTACCGATTCTGTCCGTATAGCGCGGGCGCGGCTCATGGTGGAAATGGGGCAAAAAGAGGAGGCGATTGCGGATATTGAGGAATTGCTGCGCGAGCACCCGGATCACTATGAGGCCCGCCGGGCGCTGGCCGAGATGGTGGGGAAAAAAAATTAACCTTCATGAAATTGTAATATTTTTGTGTTACTTTTTGTATTCCTATCAAAAAACAACCATATTTAGGAGGGATAAGTGATGGTCGGGGCATACAGTGAAGAATCAATAGGTAAATTTCTGACAGATTGGCTGGATATTACTAACACCGCATGATATTAGTTAACATTTTTTATGCGGCATAGAGGGTTTCCTTGGCCTGAAAGTAGGATTTGACCTTGGCCGGAGATTTCTGGATGTGGCGCATATAGGCCACCACGCTCGATT
>JAKFYP010000213.1 GCA_021730835.1 Alphaproteobacteria bacterium | reverse complement strand
GCGCATTTCCCGCCGGTACGCCTGAATAATCTCCAGCCGCGTGGCGTCGGGAGATACATCAAGCAGGGAGCACGCCTCCGCGATACTGCCGGGATGCGCCGTACCTTGCGTCATGCGCGCCCGGCTACCATAGTAAAGTAACAGCGCCAGCAGCCACCAGCGACCGGTTTTTGGTGAGAGCAGCCAAAGCAGCGGTAGAGAAAAAACACCTGATTTTTTTGTCATGCGGCGAATCTCTCCGGGCGGCAACGCGCTCAGACGCCGCAACGCCAGATGAAGCACAAAAACCAGTAATAATCCGGCGATAAGATAAGGCATGACGCATTCGTCATTAACTGGCGGCGTTTTCCAGCGTCTTGCCATCCTGCGACGGGGAAGGCGAATAAAGCGCCGGCATCGGTTGCAACGCGGGTTTCGCGGAAAGAGCGGTTTCTTTAGGAACCACAGGAGATTTTCCGGGGAGCGGCGTTTCTTTTTTCAGGGCGGCATCGCCGGTTTTGAGGATCTCATCGAGCAACAGCGCCGATTCCTTCGGCGCGACGGCAGGCTGCGACACCGCCTCTGCTTTCACCGGCGCTTCCTCAGATCCCTGACCTGTGCGGATTTCCTGAATACGCTGGCTGATCGTGGGGATATTGAGTGATTTCAGCAGGGCGCGCACTTCCTGCCGCGCCGCGATATGCGACATGGACACATTAATCCCCATCTCCTCATCCACCACATCGAGCACGGTAATGCCCTGCAAAAACATCTCGCGGAAAATCACTCGCTCGCTGAAGCCCGGAGCCTGCCGGAAACCAATGCGCCGCGCCAGTTCTTCCGTCACTTTCGACATAAAACGCTTGTTGCGCGCATCAATATTGCTCAGACGGTTGCGCATGACGATCCAGTCCACCGAACCGCCATCGCGCTTGGCCCGCTGAAGTTTCTGCTCCCAGACCATTTCACTGTAGATACTCGGGCGGATGATGTGCATGGTCTTGCCGTCCACCGAGGCCAGCACATCGAGATCAACGAAACTGTCATTGATCGGGGTAATCACCGTATCGGCGAAGGAATGGGCAAGGCGGGAGAGATAGGTATCGTTTCCGGGCGTGTCAATTACGACGAAATCGCATTTGCTGTAGATTTGCGCCAGCCCGCGGGCAAAACGCTCGCGTTCATCGCGGATGGTTTCTTCCTGCGTGGTAAACGGGCTTTTGTTAATGACGATGTGATGCGGCAGGGGCAGGGAAGTGCCTTCCGTGGCGATGGTATTGCGACGGTTCTCGATATAGCGGGAAAGCGAGCGCTGACGAGAGTCAATATCCATGCTGCCAACCGAAAAACCCAGCCGCAGCAAGGCAATAATCAGGTGCATGGTGGTGGTGGTTTTGCCGGAGCCGCCTTTTTCGTTGCCGACGACGATGACATGGGCTTTTTTGAGCGCGGGCACAGGTTTGGGAGCGCTTTCGGAGGATGAAAGCGATGGCTCATGCGCAGCCTTCCCGGCATCGGCGGGATTGACGGCAGGATGGGCAGACTGAAACGGGCGGCGCAACATGACGTCTAGGTTAGCCCATCGGTTCCGCCTAGTAAAGACCGAACTCAATTTTATCGGCCATGTTCTTGCGATTGAGCCTCGCGCTGCTTTTCCGCGTTGTATTTATTGTAGGCAGTACGGCGCAAAGCTTCTTTGCCATAGGATATAGCCGATTGCACACAGGCTGGCCGCCTGATTGAGGGAATAATCACCGGATATTTACTGGCTGATAAAGGGTATGATAGCTCTGCTAAAAATACCGCTTTTCCCGCTGCCATCTATATCCGCTGCATCGCCCTCTGGGCTATTATCTCATGACGACACTATCTAGCTGAAGATGAAATCATCCGCGCTCAGGATAACCGCCGCGTTCTCGATAATGATACGGAAATCCGTGTCATTGCCGACATAAAACTTTCCTGAGGAAATCACATAGCCAAGGACGCTGCCCGAGGCCGCTCCCGCCTGTATGCCGGTGAAGCCAAGCCCGCGCAGGTCAATGATATCCAGCCCGTCCTCAAAATCCTTCAGCCGGTCAGGGTTGGCGTAAGAACTGTCGGCCAGTGAATCGAACCGGAATATATCCGCGCCCGTACCACCGAAAAGATCGTCCTTCCCCGCACCCCCGTCAATCGTATCGTTTCCGGCATCGCCGTAAAGATCGTCCGCGCCATCATCGCCGGTCAGGAAATCGTCACCGTCGTGCCCATGCAGAACATCTGTTCCGGAGCCGCCAATAACACGATCATTGCCTGCGTTTCCGGTTATCACGTCATTGCCTGCGCCACCGAGAAGAATATCATCGTGCAGCCCGCCGTCCATTGTGTCGCTGCCGTCTCCGCCCAACAGACTGTCTTCCTCACTCTCGCCATTAAGCTGGTCGTTGCCGGACCCGCCCGACAGGGTATCGTTGCCGCTGCCTCCGTAAAGCGTGTCAAGCCCGCCGGAGCCACTCAGGCTGTCATGACCGGCATTTCCGTTCAGCCGGTCATCCTCGCTGTTTCCGGCCAGCACATCATCGCCATCCCCGCCATTGGCCGTATCGTGACCGCTGCCTCCGGCGAGATCGTCATCCCCATCCGCCCCGTTGATGCTGTCATTTCCGGCAGACCCGTTAATCGTGTCATCG
>JAKFYP010000115.1 GCA_021730835.1 Alphaproteobacteria bacterium | reverse complement strand
GGACATCCAAACCCTCAAAGACTGGATTGCACGAGCCACCGCAACCGGTGCGGTCGCCTTTGATACCGAAACCACGGGGCTGGATGCCATGACCGCCGATCTGGTGGGTTTTTCGCTTTCGGTTGAGGCGGGAAAAGCCTGTTATGTCCCGCTGGCGCATAAGATAAAGGGCGAGGAACCCGCAAGTGATTTATTTGGACAAATAGCTACTCCCCCCTCAGGGGGCGAGTTAACCGTGCAATCGGAAAACCTCACCCAAATCCCGCTTGAGCACGCCCTTGCCCTGATAAAGCCGCTGCTGGAAGATGAGGCGGTGCTTAAAATCGGCCAGAACATCAAATACGACATGCTGGTCTTGCGCCGCTACGGCGTCCGCATCACGCCCATCGGCGATACGATGCTGCTATCCTGCTGCCTCGCCGCCGGGGCGCACGCGCATAATATGGATGAGTTGTCCGAGCGGCATCTTGGCATTAAGCCGGTTGCCTTCAAAGAGGTGACGGGCAGCGGCAAATCGCACATCACCTTCGATTATGTGCCGCTGGAGGAAGCCTGCCGCTACGCCGCCGAGGACGCCGACATCACGCTTCGGCTCTGGCAACACCTGCAACCGCAACTGATCTCCGAGAAGCTGGTAGCGGTTTATGAGCGCTTCGAGCGGCCTTTGATACCGGTGCTTGTCGCCATGGAAGCGGCTGGCGTGAAAGTGGATACGGCGCGGCTTAGGACGCTCTCGGGCGAATTCGCCGTGGAAATCCGGCAACTCGAAGAAGAAATCCACCGCCTCGCCGGGCATCCCTTCACCATCGGCTCACCCAAGCAACTGGGCGAAGTGCTATATGACGAAATGCAGCTTCCCGGCGGCAAGAAATCCTCCAAAAGCGGCGCTTATGCCACCGGGGCGGAAATCCTCGAGGAACTCGCCGCCGCCGGGCACGCGTTGCCGGAGAAAGTGCTCGAATGGCGGCAAATCTCCAAGCTCAAAAGCACCTATACCGATACGCTGGTCAAGCAGGTTAACCCGCAGACCGGGCGAGTGCATACCTCCTACGGCATGGCGATTGCCTCCACCGGTCGACTCTCCTCGACCGACCCCAATTTGCAGAATATCCCGATCCGCAGCGAGCGGGGCCGTAAAATCCGCGAGGCCTTCATCGCCCCGGAAGGCTACATCCTGCTTTCCGCCGATTACTCGCAGATCGAATTACGCCTGCTCGCCCACGTCGCCGATATCGCCCCGCTGAAGCAAGCCTTCGCCGAAGGCCGCGACATCCATGCCGCCACCGCCTCGCAGATGTTCGGCATGCCTGTCAACGCCGTGGACGCGGAAGCAAGACGCAAGGCCAAGACGATCAATTTTGGCATCATCTACGGCATCTCCGCGCACGGGCTGGCAGTTCGCCTCGGCATCGGGCGCAAGCAGGCGGCGGATTATATCGAGGCCTATTTCGCGCAATATCCCGGCATCCGCGCCTATATGGAAGCACGCAAGGAGGAAGCCCGCGAAAAGGGGTATGTCACCACGCTCTGGGGACGACGCTGCCATATCCCCGGCATCCGCGATAAAAACCCCGCCCGCCGCGCCTTCTCCGAGCGCGCTGCCATCAACGCGCCGTTGCAGGGATCGGCGGCGGATATTATCAAACGGGCGATGATTGACATGCACCGGCTGCTGATTGAAGGCGGCTACGCCACGCGTATGCTGCTGCAGGTGCATGACGAACTGGTATTTGAACTCAAAGACGGCGAGGAATCCCTGATTCCGCTGATTCAAAAAACGATGGAGCGCGCCGCCGATTTATCCGTGCCGCTGCGAGTTGAGACCGGCTCCGGCTCCCACTGGGGCGCAGCGCATTAGTTGCGCTGAATAATCTCCTGTGTTTTTTGTTTCAGGCCTTGCTGTTTTTCACGCAGATCACTCACTATGATCCGCATCGTATACGCCCCTCTCAATTCTTCTTTCCCTATTGTGTCTGCCACTTCGCTGAGCCGTGCAAGCGCGAAATCGCCGACAAGTTGAGCAAAAGCAGCGTCATACGCTTCACTTGCCCTTTTAAGCAACCGCGAAGCCGCCCCGAGGCTATTGGCGCAATTCCCGGGTATTTCATCAGAGAGTTGGGCTTGCAGCGTATCCACTCTGCGCACTAACTCCAGATAGGAACGATCAGGCGTATAAACAAACAACGCTTTACGCCGCTCCCAATAGCAATCTGCAATGTTTTGTATCAGTGTCGCCTGCTTGTCCTTCGCCGCCTCTATGCGCTCATCGCCGAAAGAATATTGCTTCAACGCATCACGACACTCTTCCAGCCTGTCAATCGCCTCAGACAGGCAAAACGCTTCTGCCACAACATTTTCAGAATCCCGGATCTGCTCCACTGCCTTTTTTGCTTTGCCAAAAAGCGCTATCAGTTCCGTTTTTTGCTCCTGCGGCGTTACATCCTGTAGAATAGCAAGCATATCGCCAATTAATTCCATCGCAGTATTGTAATCAGGCTTCCCGGTCTGGGAGGGAAACATAGTATTACTAACACCGCATGATATTAGTTAACATTTTTTATGCGGCATAGAGGGTTTCCTTGGCCTGAAAGTAGGATTTGACCTTGGCCGGAGATTTCTGGATGTGGCGCATATAGGCCACCACGCTCGATT
>JAKFYP010000081.1 GCA_021730835.1 Alphaproteobacteria bacterium | reverse complement strand
ACCGATTGAAAAACTTCCTGCCATGTTTGCCGCATGCATCCCTCCTGTTTGGTGATGCATTACAGTATCTTATTTTATATCAATCCGCTTGCGGCTACTTTGCAACAGTTTTCATGCGTAGGCCCTGCATATATCCGTCTTTAAGCAGAAAATTACGGAACCGGGTGGCTGTCCGCCTCTCCGGCTTCGTACCTACCGGTAAATCAAAAAAAACGAACATCCACATAAATCTGTCCTTTTGTGGCGGTTTAGCTGACTGCTTTACGGCTCGCATATTCGTATCCTTCAGGCGGTAGCTTGAGGGGCAACGAATTCCGGCACCGGCATCAATGCCGCGCTCTTGTGCTCAATGGCGCTCACCAACCCGGAAGCCATACGCTCGCAAGCATTCATCAGATGATGTTTCTGATTGTCCATCAGGCAGAAAGAGGTGCCAAGCGTTGCCAGTTTCTGCCTGTTTTCCTTGCTTAATCTGTCCTCTTTATCGGATAGCTCGCCCATACTCCGCATGTTAAACACCAGTGCATCCGCCAGCGGGCGGAATACCTCCATGACGTCATCCGTCAGATTGAAAGCATTGAGTTCGCTTTCGTGGTGCAGCCCGAATGTGGGAATCAGGCCATACGCCACCTGTGAACGTGCTACAAAAGCCCGGATGACGGCATAGCCATAATTGAGGGCGGAGTTTGTGGCATCTCCCGCTCCTCTCCTGAAATCCTTATCAAACAGCTTTTGCCAGTAAGCCCGTGCCGCCTGGGCTTCCAGATTATCAGGATCGCCGGATTGCACCTGCCGGACAAGCGCATGAAGCCGTGCCGCTTCCTCCTCCCCACGACAGGAGGCAAGACATAGTGCCTGATTGGTGATTTTGGCCTGGATGATACGTTGCCACAGACGCTTGCGGAGCGGTGCGCTCCATGACATTTGCACCCGCGCTACCTTGCTCTGGCGGGAATGCGGTAAAAAGGGCAGTAAAATGCCGTTAGGAATGTGGGAGGCGTTACAGGTGGCCAGCGCCACACCCTGTTCCATACAGGCGGAAAGTAAGGCGGAAGTCAGGCTGATTTCCGGTGATTCCAGGATAATCGCCGCTATATCCTCAAGGGGGAAGCTATGTTCGCCCTGTTCATTGCACAGCGCCAACTGCCCTTGTTTCAAGGCCAGTTTCGTCGGCTTATGGATTATCACTGTCCGCCACGCCACACCGCTTTTCCTTATTTACTTTGAATTTGTTACCGAAATAATCCACAGTATATTTCTCAAAGGTTAAAGCTGTCTTAACGCCAATACCTCCCCGTATTCCATCCTTACCAAAATTTGGGTCACTATCATGTGCGCGCAATGTTATTGCTGCTGTCCCACGATGCGCCCCATTATAATATCCCTCTATCGTTTTCTTTTTGGTGACGATTTTGACGAACTCGTTCTTATGCAAGGAAAATAGGAAGTCTTTATCCTGCATTTCCGTCCACTCGCTTTCATCTTTTTTGCTAACAATGGCCCGGTTAGGAAGGGTTTTACCTGCAAAATGATGCACATAAATCGGCACGAGGTGATATTTCCCCTCTTTCTTGAACACATCCACCCGCACCCTATCGCCATTGCTGGCTAATCCCTTGTTGATCTCAATGCCGGATTTTTCTTTGGTCACGACATTGACTGAAAAAATACGCGGCCCCTGCTTCGCAGGGTCGTTCGTCGGCATATAGATAGGCTCGGCGAAGGCTTTTTTAGCATCATCGTCATATTGGGCTAGACGTACTTTTAAGACTTCGTAGAGTTTTTTGTTTCTGGTATCCTTTTCGACAATCATTTCTACTGTGGCAGGTTTGCCTTTCGTAGCTTTCTTAAAATCTTGCAGCTTTACTTTCTGGGTAATACACTCCCGTTTGATATTTTCGTGTGCAGTTTTATTTTTTCGTACAATACGCTCTTGGCCGTTCCTGTCTTCGCACACCGCCCGAATACTACGGATGGTGTCCTGATGCGCTGCACCAGTCACTTTCCGCACCGGCATCCTGGTCACGAAAATGCCGCCTTTGCCGCCTTTGCCGTCCTTGCCATAAACATGCCGTATCGCATCTTCGCGGAAACTATCCCACGGCACTGGGAATGGCTTTTTCACGCGGATTTCCTGCTGGCGCTCCCTGTCAGAGAAATAAACCGCCAGATCATGCACCATGCTTTGTGTGGCACAGGCAACAATAAGAGCGTCCAGCGCATGGTGGCGGTCTTCCTTACGATCCTTCTCAGGAAAACCCCAGCGATGACGAAGTAAAGAAGTCAGGCTACCCGAACGCACCTGCACCCGGTCTTTTATGGCTTTTGTTTCATCAAACTTCATGTAGGTTTGCAGATACTCTCTCAGGTAACGGGCAATATAGCGTGTATCATTCAAGTGGCGATCACGAAAACCTTTTGCTTCTTCCTCAGTAAAACTCTTGCGTAGCAAACGCTGGGCTTTTGCGGTTTTCATGGTCTTAGCCAAAGCAGCAAGATGAACCCAGCGCGGATCATCTTCATTGCTGCCAAAATATTCAAACGGTATGTTATTACACTACTGTCCGGTTAAGTATCGAATAGATTCAATTGTTTAGCAAGTTCGATGTTTTGGTTTTGCGGGTCATCGTTGTAGAGGGCGCAGGAAAGCTCGATTTTTTCGAATGCGTGGACCGAAAGAAT
>JAKFYP010000158.1 GCA_021730835.1 Alphaproteobacteria bacterium | reverse complement strand
GCCTAAGCCCATGCGCCGAGAGGATGTCACCGAATGTGGCGGCTGGCTGTCGGGGTGGGAAGAGTGGCGGGATCAGCGGCGTCAGTTCCGTTTAATATTCCACCATGCCGAGGCTTGTTATTCTCTCCTCTTGTAAAGAGGGGAGGGGGTAAGACACCGGATCAAGCAACGCATGCAGAAGCTGGCGGGCGCGGTCGGCGCGGAAATTGGCCATCAGGATGCCGTCGCCCTGTTTTATGCCGGGATAGCCCTGCAACACGGTCGGCGGGATGAATTCATCGGTGATCCCGGCGGCGTAGGCAGCTTCAATGGCCTCGCCAGCGCTGGTTGCCCGCCCGCCTGTTCCTTCTGCGATGGCCTGCCATGCGCGTTCGGTGCGCTCCCGGCGGTTATCGCGATCCATCGCCCAGTAGCGCCCCGATAACGTGGCCAGCGTAACGCCGCATCCGGCTGGAAAATGCTTTTCCCATTGCCCGATATAGGTCAGGGCGCTTTTGGGTGGTGTATCGCGCCCGTCGAGGAAGGCATGCACGGCGACCGGCACATTTTTCAAAGCGACGATATCCGCCAGCGCCTCCATATGGCGGATATGGGCATGCACACCGCCATCGGAAAATAGTCCCATCAGGTGACAGATGCCGCCTGATTTATCCAGCCGGGCTACGAACTCCCCAAGCAGAGGATGGCGTGCCAACTCGCCGCTTTCAATGGCGTGGTCAATGCGCGGCAGATCCTGCATCATGATACGCCCCGCGCCGATATTCATATGCCCGACCTCGGAATTGCCCATCTGACCATCCGGCAGGCCGACATGCGCCTCGGAGGCTTCGAGCAGCGTATGCGCGCCCTCATGCCACAGCCTGTCCCATGCGGGCGTGCGGGCGGCGGCGATGGCGTTATGCTCCGCCCCTTCGCGGTAGCCCCATCCGTCGAGGATGGCGAGCACGAGAGGCATATGGGCGCGTTCAGATTTCATCGAGGATGGATTTATGGGGCTTCACCCCGGTTTCGATATAAATGACCGCCTTGGCGATACCGGTGGCGTAATCGGCCATGCGCTCGAAATTCTTGGCGGCAAAGAGGATATCCACCAGAAGCGGCATATTCTCCGTGCCGCCGGGCGTCGCGCCGAGGATATTGCGAAAGACCTGACGGCAGACCTCATCGGCTTCCTCGTCGCGCTTCCAGATGCGTGTGGCCAGCTCCTTATCGCGGGTACGCACCGCCGTGAGCGCGTCTTCGATCATCTCCCGGTCAATGACGACGAGTTTCTCCAGCGCGTCGAGCGCCTGCGGCGGAAAAGGGGCCTCAAGGCGCACCATGCGTTTGGTGATGCCCTTGGCGATGTCACCGATACGCTCAAGCGCTGCAGAAATTTTCAGCGCCGAGATGGCAAAGCGCAGATCGTCGGCCATCGGGTGGTGCATGGCGAACAGGTCGGCGATACGGATATTGACCTGCTCATGCAGGGCGTTGATTTCCTTGTCATTGGCCTTGGCGCGCATGCGCAGGGCATCGTCGCGCTGATGCAAGGACTGGCGGGCAATTTCCATCGCCTCGTGCACCTTCCCGCCCATCGTGACGAGGGCGGTGGTCACCTGCTCGAATTGCTCATTATACTGCCGGGCGGCATGTGGTTTCATGGCATTCTACCCCGAAAAAGGGCAACCTAGCAAAAAACCCTGCCACACTGAAAGGATTTTATTATCCTGACGATGCGCTTTCTTTCTTCTTTTTCTTTCTTCTTTCCGCTTTGACGATGTTCTGCCAGCATGCCTTTGTATGCCTTCTCTCAAAGGGGGAGCGAAAGAATCACGATACTAGCGTAACAAACGCTTGCCTGAATCGCGGGTTTTTGCCATTGTCCCCGCCATGAGCGAAACACTGCATATTGCGATTGCCGGGCTGGGCACGGTCGGCGGCGGCGTGCTGCGCCTGTTTGCCGAGAACGCCGGGCTGATTGAGGCGCGGGCCGGAAGGCCGATACGCATTGTCGGCATTTCCGCCCGTGACAAACATAAAGATCGCGGCGTGGATGTCTCGGGACTGAAATGGTATGACGATCCGATGGAGTTGGCCACGACGCCCGGTATTGACGTGGTGGTGGAGCTGATCGGCGGTGAGGACGGCGTGGCGGCGGAATTATGCCGGGCCACGCTGAAGGCGGGCCGTGATCTGGTAACGGCGAACAAGGCGCTGCTGGCCTTTCACGGCGGCGAGCTGGCGGCGCTGGCACAGCAACACGGGGCGCGATTGGGGTATGAGGCGGCGGTGGCCGGAGGCATCCCGGTGATCAAGGGGGTGCGGGAAGGGTTATCCGCCAACCGGATTTCGCGGGTATCGGGTATTCTCAACGGCACTTGCAACTATATCCTGACGACGATGGAGGCGACAGGCCGTGCATTTGACGATGTGCTGGGGGAGGCACAGGCGCAGGGATTCGCCGAATCCGACCCGACGCTCGATATTGATGGCTGGGACGCGGCGCATAAGCTGGCGATTCTCTCGGCGCTGTGTTTTGGCGGCGTGCCGAGCATGAAAACCCTGCATGTTGAAGGTATTCGCCATATCCAGCGGGCCGATGTGATCTACGCGGCGGAGTTGGGCTACCGTATCAAGCTGCTGGGCATCGCCACGCTGACGGAAGACGGCATTGACCAGCGCATCCATACCTGCCTTGTGCCGAAGCATTCGCCGCTGGGCACGGTCGAGGGGG
>JAKFYP010000126.1 GCA_021730835.1 Alphaproteobacteria bacterium | reverse complement strand
CATATGCTTACTCGATCAGCCTTGCCATTGCCATTTGCGAGGGTGAGGTGAGTGAAATCCAGCGGGTCTGGGCCGATGCCAAACAACTCGATCTTTCGCAGGGAACTTATCGGTTTTACAAAGGAGATGAAAGCCAGATTCCTGACTCATTTATCGAGTCTTATGAGGGGATAGGAAGCGCACCTTCATACAGAGGTTTAGCCTATGTGGTCATTGAGGATTTCCCGCTGGCTGATTTTGGCAACCGGATTCCAAACTTTACGTTTGAAATTAAAAAAATCGTACAATACGCTGATTATAATGGTCAGTCTGTTGAGGATTTGATTGAAAGCATGGTGATGATCCCCGGCGCGGGGGAATTCGTCTATGATACGTTGTCGCAAACCAGGATTCCTGGCGAAGCGGCAGGCGGCGATTTTGCTCAGGGAGCGCTTGAGGAACCGATCAATACCCATACGCCCTACGGCAAGGCCAATGCGCTGGTTTCGCTCGATCAACTGGCGGAGACACTGCCCAATGTGACATGGGTAGCGGTAGTGGTGACATGGTTCGGCGATAGCCTCGATGCCGGGGCATGTCTGGTCAAGCCGGGCGTGGAGTACCAGACCGGCGGCGCGACGGCGCCGGGGACATGGCAGGTCGGCAGTTATACCCGCGCCACGGCCCGCCAGATTACGCTGGAAGATGGCTCGCCGCGCTACGGGGGTACGCCGGACGATCTGTCATTACTACGCTATCTGGACGAATTAAAATACAGAGGATACAATATCTTGTTTCTTCCTCTTCTCTTTATGGATGTAGAAGATAAGCCGTGGCGGGGAAAAATTACCGGCGGCACGGCGGATGCCAGTAGTTTCTTTACAAAAACAAATGGATATAACGCTTTTATTATCCATTACGCGAACCTTGTGCATAGTAAAGTCGATGCGTTTGCCATTGGCTCGGAACTGGTCGGCCTGACTTCCGTGCATGACGGGGCGAGCGTGGCCCGCAGCTTTCCGGCGGTTGGTGAACTGGTATCGCTGGCGGCGACGGTCAAGGGCATCGTTGGCTCGGGTGTTGAGGTGACGTATGCCGCCGACTGGTCGGAATATCACCATACGGATGGCGGCTGGTACAATCTCGATCCGCTCTGGGCTTCCCCGCATATCGGCTTTATCGGCATAGACGCTTATTTCCCCTTAACCGATGCTCCGCAATCAGAGATTGGATATGATATAGATCAGATCATTGACGGTTGGACTTCAGGTGAAGGATACGATTTTTACTATACCGATCCCGCCCGCACGACCACCGCGCCGCTGGCCGCTCCCTATGCGTGGAAAAATATCGGCTGGTTCTGGAACAATTCCCATGTCAACCCGGACGGCAATCCGACCGGCTGGACTTCGCAGGCCAAAAAAATCTGGTTTACCGAATATGGGTTTCCAAGCGTGGACGGGGCGACGAATCAGCCGAATGTGTTTTATGACCCCACCTCGATCGAAAGCTTTTTCCCCTATCATTCACGCGGGCGGGTTGATTTCCGGGCACAGCGCGCCGGTATCGCCGCGACGGAAGCCGCGTGGGAGGCCTCCGCGATGATCGAGCGCAAGTTCCTCTGGACGTGGGATGCCCGGCCATTCCCCTATTACCCCGACCTGCTCGGTGTCTGGGCGGATGGCGGCGTCTGGGCGACGGGGCATTGGGTAACCGGCAAGTTCGGCTTATCCGCGCTGGCCGGGATCGTGGCCGATTTGTGCGAGCGCGCAGGGCTGAGCGAATCCCTCTACGATGTCAGCAGCTTAACCGACCGGGTGGAAGGTTATGTGGTAACCCGCCCCGCCGCTGTGCGCACGCTGATCGAGGAGTTGATGGCCGGGTATTTCTTCGATGCGGTGGAATCGGACGTGCTGAAGTTCGTCAGGCGCGGCGGGGCCAATATACGCACCATCCCGGCGGAGGAATTACTGCGTGAATCCGCCCCGCAGCCGCTACAGGTCAACCGGCGTCAGGAACTGGAGTTGCCGCGTGATGTCAACGTGGTCTATCTCAACCGCACGCATAACTATCAGCCGGGCACGCAGGTGGCCAGCCGCGAGGCCGATGTGATTTCCTCGCAGGATATTGAAACGCTTAGCCTGCCGATTGTCTTTGCCGATGCTGAGGCCAAGAATGTAGCCGATACCACGCTTTACCTGCGCTGGCTGGAGCGCACGCATTACCGTTTCTGGCTCGATTTGCGCCATGCCGATCTGGAGCCGACCGATATTATCACGATTCAAGACGGCGCGGCCTCGCATAGGGTGAGGCTGCTGGCGGCGGTGCAGGATCGCGGACGGATTCGCGCCGATGCCATCGCCGAGGATATCGCCGCCTACGATGTCAGCTCCATGCCGGGGATTGTGCCCAATGTCGCCGCGCCGGTGGCATTGACCGGAGCGACGTATCTTGAGCCGCTCGACCTGCCTGCCTTTCCGACCGACAGCTATTTGCGGGCTTATATACGCTTCGCCGCCACGCCGCTGGCAACCGGCTGGCGCGGGGCGATTGTCTACCGTTCGGATGACGAGGGGGCGAATTACGGGCGGCTGGTGGATATGGAAGTGCCTGCGGTCATCGGCGCTTCGCTTGACGCGATGGCGGATTTTTCCGGCGGCAACGTCATGGATGAGACCGGCAGCGTCACCGTGCTGCTGATCGGCAATCAGGAATTGGAGAGTGTCACGAAGCCCGCCCTGCTCAAC
>JAKFYP010000132.1 GCA_021730835.1 Alphaproteobacteria bacterium | reverse complement strand
ATACTGATCTGATTACCCCGCATGCTCCGATTGGTTTTTTCCTTTCTGCCCCCTCACCCGGTTTTCCTAACAGTTTGCGGAGAAACGTTTTGGCGAGGAGATTTTCAGGCGTTTTTGCCCGCAGAACCGGAGTGTACTTGAAGGTACATGAGGATTCGAGGACAAAAACAACGACAAAATCACCCGTCAAAATAGTTTTTCCGCAAACTGTTAAGCTCGCCCGTCGCTGCGCTTAGGATCGCTAAGGAAAACCCACCCTCTCCCCATTCATAGCACCCACAAAGTGGGGTGCTATGTTATTAGAGTTTTTTTTGGGAGGGGGAGAGGGTTGGGGTGAAGCCTACCTGAGTAACGTGGGTAATCAGAAATACTGATCTTTATTTCCGCTGGAATATATTCGTTAGCCCTCAGCAAAAGGCTATATATTCATCAGGGATTATCCATAGCCAGAACTTCCAGCACTGCCTGCCGGACGGCGACGCCCATTTCCACCTGCTTAAGGATGATGCTGCGATGGATATCGTCGGCGAGGGTGCTGTCAATTTCGACGCCGCGATTAATCGGGCCGGGATGCATGACCAACGCGTCATCAGCGGCCAGCGCCAGTTTTTCCCTGTCCAGCCCCCAGAAATGGAAATATTCCCGAATCGAGGGGATGTAACTGCCTTCCATGCGTTCGCGTTGCAAGCGCAGCATCATGACGATATCGGCGTCCACGATGGCTTCGCGCAGGTGATAGCTGACTTTCGCGCCCAGCGACTCGGGGCAGGCGGGCATCAGGGTCGGCGGTGCGACGATGGTGACATCCGCTCCGAGGGTTTTTAAGAGAAAAATATTGGAACGAGCGACGCGGCTGTGCAGAATGTCACCACAAATGACTACTTTCAGTCCGTCAATCCGCTTTTTGTGGCGACGGATGGTCAGGGCGTCAAGCAGAGCCTGCGTCGGGTGCTCGTGCCAGCCATCCCCGGCATTGATCACCGAACAGTTGACTTTCTCCGAGAGCAATTGCACCGCGCCGCTTTCCGGATGGCGCACAGCAATGAAATCCGGATGCATGGCATTGAGTGTCATGGCCGTGTCAATCAGGGTTTCTCCCTTTTTGACCGCCGAGTTACCCACCGACATGTTGATGACATCCATGCCGAGGCGCTTGCCCGCCAGTTCAAACGAGGTGCGGGTGCGGGTGGAATCCTCGAAAAACAGGTTGATCAGCGTGCGCCCGCGTAAAATGGCATGTTTTTTATCCTGCGCCCGGTTACGTTCGATATAGGTTTCCGCCAGATCGAGAATCCGGTTGATGCCGGGCGCGTTCATTCCTTCAATGCCAAGCAGATGGCGGCGATTCCTCTGCTCTTTCGGGGCGGGAAGGAGCTTGATCTCCGTTTTCTTACGGCGTCTGAGGGGATTGAGGCGGGCAATGCGAACCATGCGGAATATTTAACCCAATGAGAGAAAAAATTACAGTAAAACATTGCGCACCTGCGGATTTTATCGCATGAAAGACAGATGGAGGATTCCCTCATGCGTCTCTTATGCCGTGCCACCTTGTTTCTTTGCGTTGTTTTGCCGCTGGTCGCCTGCAACATAGAGCGTCCCCGGCGGGTTGACGGTCAGATAGAACTTGGATCGCTGCCAAGTCCCGAATTCAAAGGCATTAATAAAACCCTGCTTGAAAATGCCCGAGAAGCCGAACAGGCGAGCGAGTATAAACGCGCCGCGCAGCTCTACCGGCAGTTGCTGGATGGAGAAAAGGAAAACGCCCCCCGCCTTTTGCTGGGATATGCCGAGAATACGCGCAAAGCTGGCATTGAGGATCTGGGTATCGGCACATACGATGTGATCCTTGGGCTGGAGCCGGAGAATATTGACGCGCTGGAGGGCAAGGGGCTGGCCCTGATGGCCAAAGGCGAATTCGAGGAGGCGGGAGACACATTCGCCACGGTGATAAAACAGGATAAAACCCGCTGGCGGACACTCAATGCGCTGGCCATCCTGTTCGTTACCCGCGAGCAGTATGAAGACGCGATGGCCTATTACACCGAAGCGCTGGTGCATAGCAAAAACAACGTATCCGTCCTCAATAATGTCGGCCTGACCTATGCGATTGAAGGCCGTGCGGAAGACGCGATTGATACGTTGCTCAAAGCGGTCGAACTGACGCCATCCAATCATGCCCAGCGTGAACATATCGAGATGAATCTGGCGCTGGTATACGCTACTTCAGGTGACCTTAAAGCCGCAAAACGCATTGCCTCGCGTTATCTTTCCGGCCCCCGGCTTAACAACAATCTCGGGTTTTACGCCCATCTGGCCGATAACGATGCGCTGGCCAAGAGTTACCTCAACATGGCGCTCTCGCAGAATCCACGCTATTACAGCCGCGCCTGGAAAAATCTCGAATCGCTTGAGCGGCAGGAGAATGAAGCAAAAGCCGCTTCTTCAGGAAAGAAGGGCAAGCGTATCAAGATAAACTAGCCTGTCAGACGGTGATACCCAGCAACGCCAGTAATTCATCCCATTCACGTTTGGAAAGGCTGCTGTTTTCCTGTGTCACGTGCTCACCTGCCAGTTTGCGCCGAATGACCGCCAGCCCCGGCGCGGAAATCTCCGCTGCCCCCATGCGGTAATCCATGAAAGCGCGGTGCGTCAGCGGCAACCATTTCTCCAGAATGTCAATCATCGCATCGGCGTAGGCGCGGATTTCGTATTGCGCGTGAGCGTCGGCCCGCAGGCTGAGAAAATGCATCAGGTT
>JAKFYP010000157.1 GCA_021730835.1 Alphaproteobacteria bacterium | reverse complement strand
GCGCGACCTGCCGTTGCCCGCCCAGTTGCGGCATGGTGACGACTGAAGTTGCCGCCTCGCGTTTGGGCAGCGTATGCACGCGCCTTGGCCTTTTCGGCGCGACCGGGGCCGGTTTGAGCGGTGTCACTTCCGGTTTTGGCAGGATTTTGGGTGCTCCGGCCCGCGGCGCGGCGGAGGGTAAATCCCCATCGGCAAGGCTGAGCATATCCCCGCCGAGGCGCAAATGCAGCGTGCGCAACACCAGCGATTCCGCCGGGGGCACATAAAACATCGCCAGTGCGATCAGGGCGAGCACATGCACGGCCAGCGCCACCCCGACCATCGAGGAAAACGGCGGCAGGTAGAGATGCCGCTTGCTGTCGCGCAATTCCTGCGCCGCCAGATGATTGAGGTACACGATGCCCATACTGACGTTTAAGCCATAATTTACGGGTTTTGTAAACCTTTCGGCGCGGAAAGACCCCGGATTTTTCAGCGGGAGGTCGGTGATTTTTTCGGGCTGGCCGCCGCTACTCCCGGAGCCTCGGGCGCTGCCGGAGTTTTACCCGGAGACACGGCGACATCCAAAAGGGCATCCGGCGACGCCACCGCCAGCCCCATATACTCATCGAATGTTACCCCCTTCGGGATACGGCCCGATTGCTGCAAGGTAGAAAAGACATGCAGGTCGCGAGACAGATTCGTAAAAGGCGATGCCCTGTTTTGCTGAAGCATCTCCTCATTCGTATAAAAAACCGTGTTGTATGTGATGTGATGGCCAGGAGCAGACTTCTCGTGATGATCCATGACATCCCGCCCTAAGCTGGCCGTATATAAAACATGCGTTTTTCCATCCACGGTGCAGCTCATGCCGGAAGCATCCAGTTGCGGTTTCAGGCGGGCAATTGCTTCCCGTATCGCCGGGCTTTTGGTGAGTCTGCTCCATGCTTCGGCAGTAGATGCCAGCGTCAGCTCCGATGTTATATGCGCCTTGAAATTGCCGATATACTCTTCATGCGATTCGTGATAAGAATCGTTGATATAATGGGTCGCACCTCCCCCCAATCCGCCCAGCAGATGGTTTGCTTCGTGAGCAACAACATTCAGCCATGTTGCCGGCATTCGTCCGTCCGGGTAGATACCCGGGCTGAATGCCAGATTTTTACCTATTATTTTTTCACCAAAATGGCTGCCTAGCTGTGTCTCTGGCTTGATCTGGATGATGAGTCCATCCGCCCCGATACCGCGAATCTCAAGATATTTTTTTAACTCCCTGTATCCATTTTCTGAAAAAAGGATAAAGTTTTTTTCCGAGAGGTTTTGCAACTCCGGCAAATGGAGAATACCCACCTCATAGAGTTTCGGGTCGAAATGTAGCTGCATGGCCTGTTTAAGTTTTTCATAGCCCGCTTTCACTTCCGGGCTTTGCAGGACATTCGGAT
Source organism: Alphaproteobacteria bacterium (assembly GCA_021730835.1). Taxonomy (GTDB): domain Bacteria; phylum Pseudomonadota; class Alphaproteobacteria; order Rickettsiales; family UBA998; genus JAKFYP01. Next base: position 1,358 of record JAKFYP010000157.1, on the reverse strand, counting down.
CCGGGTAATTCGCCAGCAGAATGAGGATTTTAACTTTCCCCCCATCCTGACTCAGACCGACAGAGGAATTGTTTTGGTAGACACTTAAATCTTGCACCAGCGGTTCTCCGCCTATTCTGGCTTCAGGCACGACTTTTTCCGGATCAAACCATGGTCCATAAAAACAAACCTCTGCATGCTCAATGAGACCGGCTTCTAATTGCAGAGCAATCCTTGAATCAGACCCTTTCAGCGCGCCATGTTTTTGCAGCATATCCGCCATAGGGTCATCCAGCCCGTTGCGTGTGACCGCATCCTGTTGATATAATTGCTCCAGCGCCGGTTTGTTATGCACCCAGCGGTTAGGATCGGCCCCCGCCTCCAGTAATAATCCGGCAATGACAACCTTGTTGTTGAGGGCCGCTGTTTGCTCAAAAGAAAGACCCCCTTTGATCACTGCTATTGTTTTATCCTTCGCATATGCCTCAATTAACAATGACAAGGCAGTATCTCCGCCGGTGTTTGGCGAATCGACGGAAACCGCTTCATCCCGGTAATAGTGAAGCAGGGCTGTCAGGGTTTGGGGATCGCCGGAGTTTACGGCATGCCATAGGGGATGCAGCGCCGTATCGTCATCCAGCCGTGTTATCGTAAACGGATTGGCCCCTTTTGCGATTGCTTTGTGAACGGCCTTCGGGTTCTTCGCCTCAATGGCGTTATGCAGGCGTTTTTGCAGTGCTTTTTGTTCTTCATTTGCCGGGTCACGGATGTCCATGACCGGAAGCGGCGGTATATCGTCGGTGGAGGCCATATTTGATTATACCAAACCGGATGTTACAATTGTGTTAAGATTGCGCCTGTGCACAGGCAAGGGCGACAAAAGCACGTATTTCCATGGGAATGGCGTGGCAATGCGAGGATTATCTGGTATATTCGTACACTGAATCTATTCACGCCCCCTCACCCGATTGACCATCCGCTCACAAGCTCGCGGGGTCAATCTCCCTCTCCCCTACCGGGGGAGAGGGTTGGGGTGAGGGGGAAGCGCCTGAATCAGGAGAATCTTTCATGCCCATCTTTCGCGCTCCCGTCAGGGATTTTGAGTTTTTACTCAAGGAGTTCATCAAAATCGGCGACTATGCCGATGTGCCGGGTTTCGCCGAGGCGGCGGAACTGACCTCGCCGCTGCTCGAAGAAGGCGCGAAATTCTGCGAAAACGTCTTGTTTCCGCTCAATCAGTCCGGCGATGCGGAAGGCTGCACCTTCGAGGCCGGAGAGGTGCGCATGCCCGCCGGGTTTAAGGAAGCTTACGCGCAATATGTGGCGGGCGGCTGGCCGTCCTTCACCTGCAATCCCGACTGGGGCGGGCAGGGCTTGCC
>JAKFYP010000039.1 GCA_021730835.1 Alphaproteobacteria bacterium | reverse complement strand
CAGCACCTCCCGGTAAACATCCAGCGTTTTATGCTGCATCACCGCCAGCGAAAAATGTTCATGGATGTTCCACAGCGCGTTGAGCGCCATTTTCTCCTTTTCCTCGCGGGGCAGAGTAAGGGCTTTGGTAATCGCGGCGGAAAGCGCGGCGGCATTGTTGGGTGGAACCAGCCAGCCGGTATGCCCGTCAATGATCGTCTCGCACGCGCCGCCATGCCGCGTGGCGATGACCGGGCGGCCCATCGCCTGCGCCTCGGCGGGCACGCGCCCGAACGCCTCGGGGCGGATCGAGGGGCAGATCACCAGCGAGGAGAGCATATACGCCTCGCTGATATAATCCGTTGCGCCGACCATGCGCACCGCGCCTTCCAGATTCGATCGCGCAATCTGCTGCCTGAGGCTCTCCGCATAATCGGGGTGTTTATCGGTCGGCCCGACCAGCAGACACAGGAAGTCGCGGTGAGGCAGGGCGGCAAGCGCCTCTATACAGACATGCTGGCCCTTCCAGTGCGTCACCCGCCCCGGCAGCAGGATGATCGGGCGGGCGTCATCGGGCAGTTGCCACAGCCGCGCCAGTTCGGCCAGCCGGGCAGGCATTACCTTGTCGGTGGCGAATAAATTGGCGTCCACGCCCCGGTGGATGATACGGATCAACTCCGGCTCGATATGGTAATGCGACAGGATATGATCGGCCACGAAGCGCGAGACGGCAATCACCCGCTCGCCTTTGACCATCACGCCGTTATAGCGGCGCTTGACCCGGTTCTGATGGCCATAAATTCCGTGGAAAGTGGTGACGAACGGGATGCCGGTCTTGCGGGCCGCCAGCCAGGCGCTCCAGGCGGGGGCGCGGGAGCGGGCGTGGATCAGGCTGACCTCGTGCTTGCGGATGATAGCGGCCAGCGCCCGTGCGTTGCGCCGTATGGTGAAATAATTTTTCTCCACCAGCGGCAGGGCGAAATGCTCCGCTCCGACATAGCCGAGCTTGGGCGTCAGCTTGCCGCCGCCCGAGGCGACCAGTGAGCGCCAGCCCGCCTGCGCGATGGCGGTGGCGATTTCGATCGTACCGCGCTCCACACCGCCGGTATTCAACTCGGGGAGCACTTGCAGGATGACGGGAGGTTTATCGTTCATATAAAATGTGATAGGCCAAACCGGCCCGGAAGGAAACGGATTTTCATGGAAACCTCTTTTTTTTGCACCGCATCCGGCGACAGGCTGGCATATGTCCGACAGGAGGGAACAGGGCCGGTAGTTATGTTTCTGGGAGGCTTCCGCTCGGATATGACCGGCACTAAGGCAATGGCGCTTGAAGCATGGGCGAAAGAGCATGGCAGAGGATATCTGCGATTTGATTATCATGGCCACGGCCAGTCATCGGGCGATTTCGCCGACGGCACGATCGGGCGCTGGGCAGATAATGCGATGGAACTGATGCAGACTGTCACACAGGGAAAGCTTCTGCTGGTCGGATCGAGCATGGGTGGCTGGATTATGCTGCTGGTGGCGCGGGCGCTGGGTGAGCGCGTGGCCGGGCTGGTCGGCATCGCCGCCGCGCCCGATTTCACCGAGGAGTTGATGTGGGCGAACTGGGATGAAGAAACGCGCCGAGAAATCATGGAAAAAGGGATGATTCCGGTTCCCTCCGATTACGGTGAGCCTTACCCGATCACCCGCGCCCTGATCGAAGACGGGCGCAGGCAATGCGTTTTGCGCCAGCCCTTACCGATTACCTGCCCGGTACGATTGCTGCACGGCATGGCGGATGTGGATGTGCCCTGGCAGGTTTCATTGCGGCTGGCTGAACATATCGAGTCACGGAATACGCAGGTGCATCTGGTCAAAGAGGGCGATCACCGTATGTCTTCGCCCGAGCAACTGGCGTTGCTGGTGGAGGCTTTAGAGGCAATGAGCCAAGGCTATAGGCCATAGAAGGCACATTTGTCTTTACCTCCTCCTTGAGGGGAGGCGCGTAGCGCCGGGTGGTGGGTGGTTCGTCTAATTATCCGCATGCAGGTCTGCGAGTAAGTTTTCGACGCTCCCCACGGTTACCACTTTCCCGCGCCGGGCCGCTTTCATTGCGGCGATGGTGTCGGCATTGGGAATAAGAGGCTCGAACGGCAGGGCTTTTTCCCGTGCAATACGGGTCAGCAGGATACGAAACGCATCCGAGACGGTCAGCCCCATCGCGGCTAAGACCGCTGCTGCTTCCTCTTTGATGTCTTCATCAATCCGGGCACGCACGACAGTATTGGACATAAAATCCCCCTTGTTATTTTTCTGCAATATTGAGCTACATTGTAGCCCAATGATAGTTTTTGTCAAGAGATGATGCTGTTTCAGGCTGCTATAGCCTCGTTTCCATTCTATCTCGGATGGCGTCCCCTCCCTTTCATGAGAGAACGCCGGTTGCCTATCTCACCATCGCCAGCAGTCCTTTGAGAAAAGGCGGGAGCCACAAGCGCAAGCCTGTCATCTCCCATGCCAGCGGAAAACCAATCGCGCAGGCGATGCCGGTAAGCAGGGATGCCTTAAACCATACCCAGCGCAGGCCAGCCCCCGCTGTCCGTGCTGCTAGCCGAGCAGGCCCAGCAGCGTAGCATCCGAGAGAAGCTGCGGCGGGGATATGCACAACAAAGAGAGCGCATAAAAGACTTGACTTGTGTCGCGTAAAGCCTCACTATACGCCTCACGAGGGAAAGCATGATCACCAGACTGGTGATCATGCTTTCCCTCGTGAGGCGTATAGTGAGGCTTTACGCGACACAAGTCAAGTCTTTTATGCGCTCTCTTTGTTGTGC
>JAKFYP010000051.1 GCA_021730835.1 Alphaproteobacteria bacterium | reverse complement strand
GGACTCCCGATAGCCAATGGCGGAGGACAGAAATTTCAGCCCTTGCTGTTCGGGAAACAGGATAGGAGCCGAAGTGACCAGCACGCCGCCGAACCCCGGAAATTTACGCTTCAGCATGGAGATGCCCGAATTATAGGGGATCAAATTCTGCCAGTAGGCTTCGTTGAATTCTCCGTAGCTGCCCCATTCGCCGGAATAAGTGTACCAGAGTTTGATTTCCGGCTGATGTTGTCGCAGGTAGGGTAGCAGAGAGCTGGCCTGCACGGTGGCGGCAAGCGGTGTCTCCAGACGGCGATGCCCGAACAGCCATGCCGAAGCGGCGCGGGAGCCGGAGAAGGCATGGTAGTATTCCTTGTAGTGCGAAGGCAGGGAGAGCAATACGGAGAGCACCAGCAGGGGGGATAGCCACTGGCAGGCCCGCCGGTAGCAATGTGCCATTTTCGGGGTAGTGACGGCCTCACGGGCGAGCCATAAGGTTACCAGAAGTATAATCAGGAATAATCCGTGATGGCGCAGGAATCCGGGATGCTTGGCGGTAAAAATATAGGCCAGCCAGCAAAACGACAGGCAAAAGAAGACGAGCGCCGCCGGGGAACGGCGCAGTAACGGCAGAGTGTAGCTCAGAAACCCAAGCGCGCAGACGATCAGCAGCGCCGCCGCCCAGAAGGAAAGGCGCTCTTTCCATGCGTCCGGCGTCATGGTTTCCTGCTGGATACGCATCATATCCTCCATACCCTGCGCTTCGGCCAGTCGGGCCAGCGCGTTTTTCTTTTCATCGAAGGTGATGAAATCAAGATAATCGGTTGGAAAAAATGCGTTTTGCAACCCGGCCAGCACATTGTATGGCTCGAAGCGGGCGACCACGCCGCTGAAACGCTCGGGGTAGTCGTCGGTTGGCCATAGCTGTGCCAGCGCGGTAATGCCGCCGATCCCCATGATGGCGAGCGCCGCCAGCGGGCGCGCCTGCCAGCGTTTTTCCTTCCATACGCCCCACAGAAACAGCAGGCAGAACGCGCCCGCCGGAAGAAATGCCAGCACATGCGTATTGAGCAGCAGGGCAAGGATGGCGGCAAACAGCAGCGGATAGCGGTAGCGGTTTCGGTAAAGCGAGGCGGCGACGAACAGCAGCAGGATGACAATGGCGTAGTTGCGGGTAATCACGGCGTATTCAAACGACATATGCACGCCGAAGACAAACAGCGCCTTAAACCAGAGCGGGAAGGGGGCGCGGTAGAGAAACAGGGCGACGGCCAGCATGGCAACCGCCCAGTGCGCGATCTGAACGGCATAAAACGGCAGACCCAGCCGGGTCATCGGAATCTGAATGGCGTACCACAGGCCGGGATGGCCGATATTGCCCATATGGTGCAGAAATTGCGACAAGGGCAGGTCGGCGGCGACCAGCCACGGATCGGCCTCATCCTGCCATATTTCATGGTGCATCAGGGAAAACGCCGTCAGCAACCCGTAGCCCAGCAATAGCAATGGCAGGAAGAGGGAGGAGGGGGGAAGTTTGCGGCTGGTCATCTGGCTACCGATCCGCTCCGGTTTTGTCCCGTCGCCTTATCGTAAAACGCAGCGTCGCCCGGAGCACCTGCAATCCGTATTTCAGGCAGTTCACATGGCAGACCTCATCGGCGTAGCGCGTCGGAATCGGAATTTCAAGGATACGTTTTTCCTTGCCGAGCAATTGCAGAATGATCTGTGTGTCGAAATCGAAATCATCGGAATTGGCGTGATAATCCAGCCCGGACAGGGCAGCCGTCGCATAGGCCCTGAACCCGCAGTGAAATTCCGTCAGTCGCGTGCCCAGCATCCGGTTTTGCATCCATGTCAGCGCCCGGTTGCCGTAGAATTTATAGCGCGGCATCCCGCCTTCGAGGGCGGCGGCGGGCGGCTGCATGCGCGTGCCGAACACCGCATCCGCCTCACCCGTGAGCAGGGGAGCAACCAACGCGTCGAGCATTTCCGGCGGATATTGCCCGTCGCCATGCAGCAGGGCTAACGCGGCGAATCCTTCCTGTGTCGCCATATCCATTGCCTGTTTCTGCGAGCCGCCGTAACCCCGGTTCTCCCGGTGCGTGACGACCGGATAGGGTTTATGTTCATGGCTGGCATAAATACGCGCCACGGTGGCGGTCTCATCGGATGACGCGTCGTCAATGATGCGTACCTCTATCGCATAACGGCTATCGGCTGAAGGGTTGGCGGGAATGCGATCCAGTACTTCGGCGATATGCCGCGCTGCGTTATAACACAGGACGACGACCAGCACCTTTTGAGGGGGATTCATTTCAGCCCAGCGGCATGGCGTGGGAAAGCAGCGATTCGAGAGAGGTTACCACGCGCTCGCCGGTCATGCGGTTTTTGACTTCGACATTGCCTTCCGCCGCATGCTTCGGCCCGACGATCACCTGTACCGGCAGGCCAATTAAGTCCATACGGGCGAATTTCTCTCCGGCACGGTCGTCGGTGTCGTCGCAGAGCACGTCCGCGCCTTCCTGATGCGCCGTGCGATATAATGTCTGGCACATATTCTCACAGGCGGGATCCCCCGGCTTGAGGTTAATCAGGCCGATCAGGAACGGCGCGACGGCGGGCGGCCAGATAATCCCCTGCTCATCGTGATGCGCCTCGATAATCGCCCCGACCAGCCGCGATACCCCGATGCCGTGCGAACCCATCATGACGGGTTGTTCAACGCCGTCTTTGGTGGTGATATGCGCTTTCATCGGTTTGGAATATTTATCCCCGAAATAGAAGATATGCCCCACCTCTATGCCCCGCGCCGATTTCAGGCGATCAGGCG
>JAKFYP010000021.1 GCA_021730835.1 Alphaproteobacteria bacterium | reverse complement strand
AATCTGGATGATGCCGTCGTAAATCTCCGGCACTTCCTGCGCGAACAGCAATGCCATGAATTGCGGACGGGTTCTGGATAAGAAAATCTGCGGCCCGGAACGCTCGCGGCGCACCTCGTAGACAAACGCCCGCACGCGGTCGCCCTGACGGAGATTCTCCCGTGGGATAAGCTCCTCTCGCGGGATGAAGCCCTCGGCCTGACCAAGATCAATGGTCGCATTGCCATAATCCACCCGCTTGACCACGCCGCTGACGATTTCCCCGGCCCGATCCTTGAATTCCTCGTACTGGCGGGCGCGCTCGGCGTCGCGCACCTTCTGCACAATCACCTGCTTGGCCGTCTGCGCGGCGATGCGCCCGAAATCAATCGGCGGCAGCGGGTCGCGAATTTCATCACCTACTTTCAGGTTCGGGTCTATCTTCTGCGCGTCGGCCAGCGTGATCTGATAATATTTCTCCGGATTTTCCTCACCCTCCTCGGTCAGTTCGACAATCTGCTCCACCACGTCGGTAACGCGAAACAGCTTGACCTCACCGCTTTTGCGGTTGATCTCAGCGATAATCTTGCGCTCATGGCCGTATTTACGCCGCCCCGCCGTCTGAATGGCCTGTTCCATCGCCTCCAGCACCGACTCACGGTCAATGTTTTTCTCACGCGCCACGGCGTCCGCAATCTGGACGATCTCAACGCTGCCGAAACTCTGAGCTTTTGCTATCATGGTTTTGTCCTTTTTTTATAGTTAAACGTCATTGCAAGGAGCATGAGCGACGAAGCAATCCAGAATGTCGCTGGATTGCCGCGCTCCCTATGGTCGCTCGCAATGACGCATTTCTTCTAAACTCCCGCCGCCGCATGCGCCTTCAACAGTGCGTCGGTCATCACCAGCTTGGCGCGGGCAACCAGATCATAGGGAACACGATACTGCGTGCCTTCGACCGTCACCCTTACCTCACCGCCCTCAATGCCCTCCAGCATGCCACGAAAACGCTTGCGGCCTTCGATCATTTCCTCGGTTTCGAGCTTGATCTCGAATCCGGCGTATTTCTCAAAATCGCGCTCCGATACCAGCGGGCGGTCAATCCCCGGTGAGCTGACCTCAAGCACATACGCCCCGGCAATCGGGTCGCTCACCTCAAGCAGCGCCGAAATCGCATGGCTGATATCGGCGCAGTCATCTACCGTCATCGCGGCTTCGTCGGCGCGCTCGGCCATGATTTGCAGCTTCTTGCGCCCGTCGCCGCCCGAGAGTTGCACCCGCACCAGCCTGTAGCCCATCCCCTCAAGTGAAGCACGGATCACCGCGTCAATTTTTATCTCTATGGCGCTTTGTAACATGCGTAATAAAAAAGGCGGGGTTTTTCCCCACCTTCCATTAAGGAACAGCGATATAGGGGCCATATACACCAGAGGTTCGCATTCCGCAAGCGGAAAATAACTTGCATTCAGGCGACGGAAGCATAGAGTATCCGTAATTCTTGCTCACTGGAACATCTGCATTCTCATGTCCAAACGCCTGCTCTGGATTATTGCCCTGCTCGGGATATGCGCGATTTTTCTGGTCGCCTCCCTGCGCAAGGAGGCGCTCAGGCGCACGGCCTACCACGAGGCGGCTTACGGAGAGGAAACCGCCCCGCCACCATCCGACCCGCAAGCCGAAGAAGAAATCCCGTTTGTACCAGACACTTTCATCCCGACCGATGCCGGGCAGACAGAGGATGAGGCGGAACCCGCAATACCCGAAGAGGCGGACGAAGCCCCGGCGGATACGCCTTTTGAAGAGGATGAGCAGGAGGATGAAACGCCGGATACACCACCAGCCACCCCTGCCGAAGAAGATACGGACGATATAAACGATCACGATACCGGCGATACCGGCGATACCGGGGCAGCGCCCGATATGCCGATGCCTCCGCCCGGCGATGCGATTGAGGATATTGACCCGACAGAGCAACCCGCCGCCGCCGAAGAACAGCCCGGCGATCCAGACATTGGCGATATTCCTGAGAAAATTGCGCCGGAACCCTTGCAGGAGGGAGAAAAGAGCCTGCTACCTCCGGCGGAAGAACAGGAATAGCGGCGCTCTTCCTTCTGCCTGCGCCTTCTGCTGATAGCGCGTGATTACCCAATCATCCGGGGGCTGCGTAAAATCATCGGCATTGTTCGCCATCCATTCAAAGCGGTTATCCCGTGTCAGATGCAGCAATATCCATTCGGCGTATTCCGCATGATCGGTGACGATACGCCACTCACCGCCCGGCCTGAGCAGGCGCGCCGCCGCATCGAGCATCCGCGGGTTGACGATGCGCCGCTTGTGATGCCGCGCTTTCGGCCACGGATCGGGAAACAGCAAATAAAGGCGGCTCAGGCAGGCATCCGGCATTCGCTCCATCAGGGGGCGGGCATCGTCGGCCCACAGGCGGATATTGTTCAGCTTATGCTCCTCTACGGCTGAGAGCAGCTTCACCACACCGTCACGAAACGGCTCACAGCCGATAAAGCCAATATCGGGATGGGCCGCCGCCTGCGCCGCCAGATGCTCACCGCCGCCGAAGCCGATTTCCATCCATAGCTCGCGCATACCCGGAAAAATCGCGTGCGGCGATAACGGCTCCGCTGCTTCGGGCAGCAGCAGTTCCGGCAGCAGGGAATCGAGCAGATGGGCCTGCCGGGGCGTCGGGTTTCTGCCCCGGCGGCGGCCAAAGGAGCGCAGCAAATGCGGCTCATCGCACACGGTGGGCTATTCCTGCCCGTGCTTCCCGGCTTTGTCGCTGGTTTTGATCATCGAGTAGACCACGCCGCTACCCAGCAGAGCGCAGGTAACGCCC
>JAKFYP010000019.1 GCA_021730835.1 Alphaproteobacteria bacterium | reverse complement strand
GGAATGCTTCGCCGAAAGCGAAGGCTACTACGCCACACTGGCTCATGAAATGACCCACTGGACGCGCCATGAAAGCCGCCTGCACCGTGAGTTTGGCCGCAAACGCTGGGGCGACGAAGGCTATGCTACGGAAGAGCTGGTCGCCGAGCTTGGCTCCGCGTTCCTCTGCGCCGAACTGGGTATCACGCCCGAAGTGCAGGGCGACCACGCCGCTTACATCGACTCATGGCTGACCGTTCTCAAGAAAGACAAACGCGCTATCTTTAGCGCCGCCGCTCATGCCCAACGGGCTGTAGATCACCTGAAATCCTATTCAACCCCCTTGGAGGAGGCCGCTTAGGCGGCTTCCTTTATTTCCTGACGGGAGTTTCCCACCCCGTACTTCATTCAGAGATAGCTTTCCTCTTATCAACGATGGAGGATGTGATGAGCGAAAGAACAGATAACAACAAGCAACTCGAAGAATTACGTTTTGAACTGGCGAAGATGACGCATACCGCCAACGCATTTCGTCATGTAATCGTAAAGGTTCAACAAGGTGTAAGCCTCGATGACATTATTGAAAGAAACCAAGAAATGCTTTGCGACATGGAGCAGTTTATCAATCACTGGCTGGCAATTTTTGAAAAAGAGAGAACGACAATCCACTAAACAATCTTGCCGGATTATTATGGCCCTCTGATACCTGTCAGAGGGCTTTTTGCTATCCGTCAGTTCAAATCCCGGTTTGGGAATTGAACTGGTGGCCTCCAGCTTCACATCTCCGGCCCAAAATCCGGTCCGGTGCGGTCTTTCTGACGGCTGTTGCTGTTGAAAGTGTCGGTAAGCTCCGGGGCTTTGCCCTGCATCTGCATATACCGCCCAATATCCAGCCGGATATTCAGCATGGCTTCGCGGTGCTCGTGTTTGAGCACGTTGATTTTCACCTGAAGCGTTTGCCGTTCCTGTAGCTGGCGGGTGATGAGTGCCTGCTTTTCATCACGGTCACGGGTGATGCACCGCTCTGTCTCACGCTCATTGCGGGTGCGGACTTTCTGGTAGGTTCCGGTTATCCGATGCCAGATGCCCTTGAAGCCACGCGGAACACGCTCTATGCGCTTTTGTTCTTCCTGTTTCCAGCGGTCTTCCTGCTCTTTCTTCAGGCGTTCGCGCTCAAGCCGGTGGTTATCGCGCATCGCATTTGCCGCACGGCGCAGCGGCTGGAATTTCTGCTGCGATTGCTGTTTGATCTCCTCCACATAGGTTTTCAGCACATCCGTCATGCGCTTGGCGATTTCGGCCTTGGCCTCATCGACGGAGGGCAGTTTGTCCAGTTTGCCCAGGCGCTCTTTGAGCTGCTTGGGCTTCAGGTTCGTCCAGCGTGAGAGGGAATAGACTTCGCCCTTATAATCCACCGCGACATAGCCGCGCCGATCCCCACGGGCGAGGGTAAAGCCATACTCCCGTATGGCCTGCGCGAAGGCATCGCGGCTGTCCGATACCTCCCATGCCTTTTTGAACAGGGCTTTGACAACCTGATGATCTTCCTGCGCCCGCTTGGCCTGTTGCCATTCCTCGCGGGTGAAATTGAGCGGGTTGCTGTATTGCTTGTCGATAAAGCCCTTCGGCAAATTCCAGCCATATTGCAGGTATAGCTGCTTGGCGACATCGTTTAGCTTGAGCTTATAATGCGGCAGGTTGATGGCCTTCATTTCCTCCACGTCAATCCGCGACCAGATGCAGTGCGCGTGTCTGCGGCCTTCCTTTTCATGGAATACCACGACGCGGGGCTGGCCGGTGAGGCCGAGCTTTTCTTGAATACGATCCAGCGCGTATTCAAAATACTCCACCGGCACCACCTGATCCTCCGGCGGGTTGAGACTGACGGAGAACATGAACTGCCTGCATTGCGTTCCACGGCTTATGGCATAGATTTCCTGCAACGCGCCATGCACGTTCTGGGAGGAGAAGCCAGACACTTCATGCACCTCCACATGCTCGTTTTCATCCGCCTTGAGCAGGTGAACGGCCATTTGTTTGGCACCGCCGCGCTGTGAGCCTTTGAGGATCATACATCCTCGGCATCGTCTTCGGAGTTCAGCCCCAGCGCATGTACCAGTTTACGAGTCATTAAGAACACATAACGACTGGCGGCACGAATGGCTTCTTCCGTCTCCGGCGAGACGATCAGGGAGCCGGTGTTTATGGCTTTGGCAATCTGATTCAGGTTATTGGCGTATTTGCGATTGCCGAGCATCCCCAGCACCTGCGCCAGCGCCTTGTGATCCTTCACCGGCTTCTGGTTCCGTTTGCGCTGTTTCTTGCGTGGACGCGGATTATCCAGAAGCTTCGCCCGCATATAGGCGCTAAGCGGCATATTGCCCGCTTGCTCCACCAGATAAGCCTTTTCATCCCATGCCAGCCGTAATGAAACCGGCACATAGTCTTTCCCGCCATATCGTTTGTCGTCCGCCATAAAACACTCCTCCTGTTTGCGGCAGACACAGCAGATCACTTGCGGGCTTGATGACCGCAACACTCAGGCGCGTTTTCGCGCTTTATAACAATGGGATGAGTGGACTGCTATGTCCTTTGCCATAAAAAGCAGGAGAAGCGAGTTGCGGACCCCCGCAACCATCTTGTCCTGCATGTCGTGGGCATATCTGTCGCAGCCTTCCGCTACAGACATAACCTGTTGAATTATTTCAGCTCTCTTGGTCTTATCCTTGTTTTTGGAAGCCACAGTGAGAATTCCAGCCAAGCTCCCATGTAGATCAATATCCATTCCGTAGCTGTTTTTCTTAGGCGTAAGAACGATCTTATCCATCAAGCTTCGCAGCTTATCGGCTGATTCAGTACGGCTATCAGGATCATTCAACGAGCGAATCAGGTCTTTTACCTCTGCCCGGTAGTGCCGCGCCATGCTTGGCTCCAGAAGGGCAGGA
>JAKFYP010000016.1 GCA_021730835.1 Alphaproteobacteria bacterium | reverse complement strand
TCAACCGGGGGCGTTGAAGCGCTCTACTCGGTGATTCCCACCATGCCGGAGAACAGCCCGCCGGTGGTGATTACCCAGCATATGCCCGCCGGGTTTACCGCTTCTTTCGCTACGCGCATGAATTCCCTGTCCGAACTGACGGTGCAGGAAGCCAAAGACGGGATGATCATCAAATCCGGCATGGCCTGCATTGCGCCCGGGGATTATCATCTGGAAATCAATCGCCGTGCCGGGGCTTATGTCTGCAAAGTGCGGCAGGGGCCGAATGTCTCAGGGCATCGGCCTTCGGTGGATGTGTTGTTTAACTCTGTGGCGGAGGCCGGGGAGGAGTATGTTACGGCGGCGATTCTCACCGGCATGGGGCGCGACGGGGCGGAGGGCATGCTGAAGATCCGCGAGGCAGGTGGTTATACCATCGGGCAGGATGAGGCAAGCTGTGTCGTTTATGGCATGCCTAAGGCAGCGAGGAAAATGGACGCGGTGATGGAGGAAATGCCGTTGCAGCGTATCGCGGGGGCGCTGCTCAAGGCGCAGGGGGCACTGGCATGAGTGAGATGGTCAATACCGCCGAGCTTGCCGCGAAACTGGCTATCTCCGTGCATGCCCTTGAGACGTTGCGCACCAAGCTGCCCGATACCGCCCGGCTGGTCGAAGACAGCGCGCTGGATCTGAGCCGCCGTTTCCGTGAACTGGGAAAGGACTCAAACGAGCAGGCGGCGCAGGTACAACAGATCGTGCAGCTTGCATCCTCGCTCAACCTTGACGGCGAGGAAGTCGCGCTGATGGATTTCACCGAGCTGATCCGTTCGACGCTCGATGACGCGGTGGAAAAGATTCTCTACGTTTCCAAGCAGGCGATGGCGATGGTTTACCGTATGGATACGGTGATCAGCCATTTGCATGCCATTGAGGGATTTATCGGGCGTATCCAGAAGATTACCAAGCAGACCAACCTGCTGTCGCTTAATGCGACGATTGAGGCGGCGCGGGCGGGTGATGCCGGGCGCGGGTTCGCTATCGTGGCGCAGGAGGTGCGGGTTGTCTCCGGAGAAATCAGCGATTTGTCTCAGGAGATGTACGAGAAGATTCACGCCGTTTCTGACAGCGTCAAGATGGGTTACGATATCCTGCGCGAGGTGGCGACGACGGATATGTCGGATAATATGCTGGCCAAGGAGAAGCTCGATTCGCTTATTAAGACGCTGCTCAACCAGAACACTCATTTTACCGAGGTGCTGGAGAAAGCCGCCGAAGCATCGCGCAAGGCGGCGGAGAATATCTCGCTGATTGTGGTACAGATGCAGTTTCAGGATCGTACCAACCAGCATATTGAAACGGCGCTCAACGTTATGGCCGAGGTGATGCAAATACTCGATGAAGCGAAAGGATATATTACACATAACGGGGAGAAGCCGCACTATCAGAAAGAAATGGTTGATCGCTACATGGATCGCTTTAAACTTTATGAATTCCGCAAGGTGTTTGCCGGATGCCTTTCCTCTATTGACGGGATTCTCTCGCTCCTGCCGGATTTGACCGAAGAAAAGGCACAGGAAAACAAGGCATCGGGTGACGATGATGACGTTGAATTATTTTAAGATGCCAGTATGCTGGTAAAAATCTTTACGGAAAGAAACTATGGAACTCACCAGCTCGATACAGGACAGGACGCTACTCGTTACGTTGTCAGGGCAATTTACCTTCGGAGACAGTAAGGTTTTCCGGCCAGTGCTCGATATGCTCGATAAGGATAATATTGCATCCGTCGTGCTCAATCTCGCCCCGCTGGAATTCGTCGATTCGGCGGCGCTCGGTATGTTGTTGCTTCTGCGCGATGAAACAGGCAAGCGCAAGCAACAACTCATTCTGCGAGGGCCTCAGGGACAGGTGCGGAAGATTTTTGATGTTGCTCGGTTCAACACTTTGTTTTCCATAGAGCATTAGTCGATGTATCCTGATCGCTCCAACCGGCGGCGCGAAGTGGTGGATGTCCAGTTGCATGCCGCCCAGATACTGATCGTTGGGGATAAGCCAAAACAAAATGCTGCGCTGGCGCGGCTTCTGCTTGGCAAAAGCTTCAGCAATATCGAGGTTGCGACAACGCAGGAAGCGCTTGAACTGGCCTTTCTCTATAAGCCCGACCTGATTCTGCTCGATGTATTGAGTACCGGCGCGGCCGGGCAGGCGTTCTGCCTGCGGCTGCGAGAGTATTCCGCTTTTGCCGATATACCGGTAATCGCCAAAATCGAGGGAGAGGCCGCCGCAGTGCAGGCGCAGGCATTTAAAGCAGGATTCAATGATGTAATCGCTATCTCTGCATCGCCCGCCGAACTGGAGACGCGGCTGTTATTGCATCTGGAGCGCCTTAGCATGGTGCGGGAATTGCGGGAATACCGCGAGCGTCTTGGCAAGGAGCTTCAGGAGGCAACAGCGATGCATGCTTCCCTCCTGCCGGGAGAGGAGACGATTGCCGCGTTACGCGAGCAACATGGCATGCGGATATACTCACATTATCAGAGTTTCTCCGAACTTGGCGGCGATTTCTGGATGACTTCCGGCCTGAGCGAAACGGAATTATCCATGTTTATGTCGGATTTCTCCGGGCACGGGATTCCGGCGGCGCTCAATACCTTCCGGTTGCATACCCTGCTGGGTGAGTTGAAGGATTACCAGTCCGATCCGGCACGTTATCTTGAAATGCTCAATACCCGCCTGAGCGGTCTGCTCACCCCCGGATATTTCACGACGGTGTTTTACGGGGTAGCGGATGTGAAAACCGACCGGTTCCGTTATGCCTGTGCGGCGACGCCTGCTCCACTGTTTTACGATGCCGGGCAGGGAACATTCAGGGTCATTGATCCAAGCGGTCTGCCGCTGGGCATTGGCCATGCGCGGTATACGAATGAAGAGCTGACTTTCCGCCCCGGCGATTTCCTCGTGCTCTACAGCGACGCCCTGCTGGAATCGC
>JAKFYP010000192.1 GCA_021730835.1 Alphaproteobacteria bacterium | reverse complement strand
TACCGGCTCGGTCGCTACCGCCCGCCATATTCATACGGCGCTGGCTGCCCGGCCCGGCCCGATCATCCCGCTGATTGCCGAAACCGGCGGGCAAAACTGCATGGTCGTGGACTCCTCCGCCCTGCCCGAGCAGGCCATTGACGACATCATCCTCTCGGCCTTCGGCAGCGCGGGCCAGCGCTGCTCGGCGCTGCGCATTCTCTGCGTGCAGGAGGATATTGCCGACAGCTTGTCTGAGATGCTCGCCGGGGCGATGGCGGAGTTGCGCGCCGGTGATCCCGCCGATCCCGCCACCGATTACGGCCCGGTCATTGACGCCGAAGCGCGTGAGCGCATCGCCGCGCATATCGCCCGCATGCAGCGGGAAGCAAGGCTGATTGCCGCCGCTCCCCTGCCAGCCGCACTGGAGAAGCAAGGCTATTTCATCGCCCCGCATGCGTTTGAGATGGATTCGATTGATCGGCTGAGTGAGGAAGTCTTTGGCCCGGTGCTGCATGTGGTGCGCTTTAAGGCAAAGCGGCGGCAGGCGTTGTGCGATGCCATCAATGCCGCAGGCTACGGCCTGACCTTCGGTATCCATAGCCGTATCGGGCAGAACATCCGTTTTTTTACCTCGCGTATCCGGGCGGGCAATCTTTATGTCAACCGGGGGATGACCGGCGCAGTCGTCGGCGTGCAACCCTTCGGCGGCGAAGGATTATCGGGAACCGGCCCCAAGGCGGGCGGGCCGCATTACCTGACGCGCTTCGTCACCGAGCGCACTCTCAGCACCAACACCACCGCCATCGGTGGTAATATGGCCTTGCTTTCCGGGGGGCATATATAGCCGATTTACTTTATGATGATACACGGCCTGAATCGGCTATCACCC
This sequence comes from Alphaproteobacteria bacterium, assembly GCA_021730835.1. Taxonomy (GTDB): domain Bacteria; phylum Pseudomonadota; class Alphaproteobacteria; order Rickettsiales; family UBA998; genus JAKFYP01. Next base: position 2,117 of record JAKFYP010000192.1, on the reverse strand, counting down.
GCGACCGCAGGCGCTTTGCGCTCGCTACCCTCTCCTTGGGGCGGGCGTGGTTTATTCCTTCAGATCCTCCCAGAATTCCCGAACTTTCTCAAAAAATCCGGAAGAATCGCCAGCCGCAGTGCTGGTGGTTTGACGGGTGCTCTGACCCCCGGCGCGGGCGAACTCCTGAAGCAGCTCTTTTTGTTTCTTATTGAGCTTGGTGGGAGTGCTCACGCGCACATGGATGAACATATCGCCCCGCGCAGAGGATTGCAGGATACTCATCCCCTTGCCACGCAGGCGAAACTGGTGACCGGTTTGTGTGCCTTCGGGGATGGTCACTTTCACCTTACTGCCGTCAATGGTCGGCACTTCGACGCCACCGCCGAGTGTGGCCGTGACCATAGAGATCGGGACTTCGCAATGCAAATTCGCTCCATCACGCTTAAAAAACGGATGCGGCCTGATTGAGGGAAAAATATATAAATCGCCTGCCGGGCCGCCTCTGAATCCGGCCTCTCCCTCTCCGCCAAGACGGATACGCGTGCCTTCTTCAACGCCTGCCGGGATGGAAACATTCAGTGAACGCTCTTTACGAACCGTACCCGAACCGGCGCAGGCCTTGCAGGGTTTTTCGATGATGCGCCCGTTGCCCTGACAGGTATGGCAGGTGCGCTCAATGGTAAAAAATCCCTGCTGGGCACGGATTTTACCGCTACCCTGACAGGTTGGGCATTCGATGGGGGAAGAGCCTTTTTCTCCGCCGCTGCCATGACAGGCGGCACAGGCAACCGAGGTGGTTAACGTGATTTTTTGCTGGCGGCCTTTAAAAGCATCCTCAAGGGAGACTTGCAAATTATAGCGCAAATCAGCACCACGCTGCGTTGCCTGACGACGCTGGCCGCCGCTGTTGCCCCCGCCGCCGCGCCGCCTGCCGGTGAATTCGCTGAACAAATCATCAAAAATGTCGGAGAAACTGCCGGTGAAATCGAATCCCCCGGCTGGCCCTCCGCCGCCCATGCCGTTTTGGAACGCATCATGGCCGAAGCGGTCATAGGCGGCGCGTTTATCCTTATCTTTCAGGGTGTCGTAGGCTTCGTTTATTTCCTTGAACTTGACCTCGGCATCCTTGCTATCCGGGTTGCGGTCAGGATGGTACTGCATGGCCAGCTTGCGGAAGGCCTTTTTCAGGTCGTCCTCCGACGCGCTTTTGGGAACACCGAGGATATCGTAATAATCGCGTTTGGACATAAGAAATGCGGTATCCTTTTTATGCGTCTTTATTCGTCATTGCGAGCGTAGCGACCCGCTGCGCCAGCGCTAGCGCGGCGAGAGCAATCCAGAAAATTATAGCATTGAGGCGTATGGATTGCTTCGTCGCCTTCGGCTCTCGCAATGACGGACATAGCGGTGTTTTCGGATTATGTAATGGTCTCCGGTTATTGTGTTCCGCTGGATTTATCTTGTATCCTCACAGGAGAATTACGACGCATCCCGCTTATCCTCATCCACTTCCTCAAAATCGGCATCGAGCACATCGCCTTCCATCGCGTCACCATCGCCGCCGGATGAGGCGTTGCCGCCCATTGCCGATTGCTCCTGCTGAGCCTTGTAAATATCCTCGCCGATTTTCATCATGGCTTGCGTCAGCGCCTGCGCCTTTGCTTCTATCTGAGCGGTATCGTTCGCATCCAGCGCGCTCTTTGCATCGGCAATGGCGGACTCAACGGCGCTTTTATCGCCCGGTTTGATAATCGCGCTATGCTCGGCAAGGTTCTTCTCCGCTTCGTGAATCAGTCCTTCCAGCTTGTTTTTTGCTTCGATCACCTCACGGCGTTTCTTATCCTCACCGGCATGCAGTTCGGCTTCCTTAACCATTTTATCAATATCGTCATCGGAGAGACCGCCCGACGCCTGAATGCGAATCTGCTGTTCTTTGGTGGTCGCCTTGTCCTTGGCCGATACGTTGACGATCCCGTTGGCGTCAATATCGAAGGTGACCTCGATCTTGGGCATGCCGCGTGGAGCAGGTGGGATGCCCACAAGGTAGAACTGGCCAAGCAGCTTATTATCCGCCGCCATCTCGCGCTCACCCTGAAAGACGCGGATGGTAACCGCCGTCTGGTTGTCGTCGGCAG
>JAKFYP010000074.1 GCA_021730835.1 Alphaproteobacteria bacterium | reverse complement strand
CGTCGGTTCGGAGAAAGTCGCTATGCCGATCCGTGGCCTGATTCCCGGTATGGCCATCCATTTCGCCGGGTGCTGCCACCCGATACCCGGTGACAGTATCGTCGGAATCGTCACCACCGGCAAGGGCATCACCATCCATACGATGGATTGCGAAACGCTTGAGAATTTCTCCGATACGCCTGAGCGCTGGATTGACGTGGCGTGGGATACCGGCGGCTCGGAAAACGAGGCGTTTGTCGGACGCCTCAAAGCCAGCCTGCTGCATGAAAGCGGAGCGCTGGCCGATCTTGCCAACGTCATCTCCCGCGAGGAGGGAAATATCAGCAATATCAAGATTATCAACCGCAATACCGATTTTTTCGAGATTCTGCTCGATATCGAGGTCAAGAACGCCCGTCATCTGCAAAATATCATCTCCGGCCTGCGTGCCAAGGACGTGGTGCAATCCGTCGAGCGGCATAACGGGTAGCCCGCCAACTCTTGCTTTTCAATCCGTACCGTGCAATACAGCGCCGTATGCCTAATGATAGCCCTCCCCTCTGGGGGGAAGGGCAACAGGCCATAGGCAAGGGGCAATTTTCAACATTCAGGGATATACCATGATACCGCGTTACAGCCGCCCGGAAATGGTTTCCATCTGGGAGCCGCAGCAACGTTATCGCTACTGGTTCGAGATCGAGGCGCTGGCTTGCGAGGCGATGGCACAGCAGGGGATCATCCCCAAGGAAGCGGCGCTGGCTATCCGCAACGGCGCGCCTGCTACCTTCGATGTCGCCCGGATTGACGCCATCGAGCAGGTAACCAGACATGACGTGATCGCTTTTTTGACGTATCTCTCGGAGGAAATCGGCGAGGAAGCACGGTTTTTACATCAGGGCATGACCTCTTCGGATGTGCTCGATACCTGCCTGTCGCTGCAATTGCGTGAGGCGGGCGGGTTGCTGATTGCCGGACTGGAGCGCGTGCTGACGGCGCTGAAAAAACGGGCATACGAGCATAAGGATACCGTCACCATCGGGCGCAGCCACGGCATCCACGCCGAGCCGACCACGTTTGGGCTGAAGCTCGCCTCGTTTTACGCCGAGATGCAGCGCAATTTGCAACGCCTCCAGACTGCCCGCGAGGAAATATCTACCTGCATGATCTCCGGCGCGGTGGGAACCTTCGCCAATATCGCCCCCGCTATTGAAACCTATGTCGCCGAAAAGCTGGGGCTGAAAGCGGAACCGGTCTCCTCGCAGGTGATCCCGCGTGACCGTCATGCCGTGTTTTTCGCTGCTCTGGCAACGCTGGCATCGTCCGTCGAGCGCATCGCGGTGGAAATCCGCCACCTGCAGCGCACCGAAGTGCTGGAAGCCGAAGAGTTTTTCTCAAAAGGCCAGAAAGGCTCCTCCGCCATGCCGCATAAGCGCAACCCGGTTTTGTCGGAGAACCTGACCGGGCTGGCCCGGCTGGTGCGCTCCTACGCCCTGCCCGCCTTCGAGAACGTGGCGCTGTGGCACGAGCGCGATATTTCCCATTCGGCGGTCGAGCGGGTCATTGGGCCGGACGCCACCATCGCCATGGATTTCATGCTGCACCGGCTGGCGGGTATTATCGAAAACCTCGTTATCTATCCCGAACGCATGAAGGAAAATATGGACAGGCTCGGCGGGCTGGTATTCTCACAGCGCGTGCTGCTGGCCCTGACACAGCGGGGGGTTTCGCGGGAAGAGGCTTACGCGCTGGTGCAGCGCAACGCGATGAAGGCCTGGGAGGAGAACAAGGATTTTTTAAGCGAATTGCTCGCCGATGCCGATGTTGTCGCCGCTCTGCCGGAAGCCGAACTGCGCCCGCTATTCGATCTGACGTATCACACACAACAGGTGGATACGATTTTTCGGCGGGTGTTCGGGGAGTGAAATCAATCGAACAATTTTTCTTGAGCATAATAGCTATTGACCAATACCTCTTTTATTTTCTTTACGGAATAACGCTCAGAAATTAATTCATTGTCATGGCCGTATAAATGGGCCACTGTCACTTCACATCTCAATGCATCTCCCGGCCTTACATCTATCTGTCTTTTTTGAAATTGTTCTAGCCAGAGTTTATCTTCTATCTTTGCAGAGATATTTCTTTTCCCGTGCCTGAGTTCCCACTTGCTATCTCCCAGGTAATCAGGTTTTTTAACTACCAGCACCATGGTTGCAGAAGGAAATTCTATCGCTTCCCGAACGGCCAACGCTTCGAGACTTTCTATATCCCATCTCATTGTAAGATTGATACTGAGAGAGGCCTCTGCAGTAATAAAAGCGGCCTTATCTTTCTCAAGAAGGTGATCTTTAACTCCTTGAAAATCTTTTAATGCCGTAAGCAGCGCCTCAGGCGTCGGGGCCCGATAATCCGGTAAATGTTTAATATCTGTTTCGGAAGCAATACGCCTAATCTCACGCCCTAAGGCCGGAAGGTCTCTGGGAGCGCTATCGTCATCTATCCACTGGAGTACGACGTACTTAGCCCGAACCAAATATTTTCCAACGGCTGGCTTCCAGTCCAAATCTTTTAGCGCTTGATCATCGGATGCGGTTAATACATTCTTTAGCCATGTTTTGATTGAGCCTACTTCAATATCTTCCAGAACCATGACGGTTTCGATATTGGAATCTATTGCTTGTAAAAGTTCTTTGTCTAGCTTTTCACAGGCTTTTATAAAATCGTGCGTTGCCGCAAATACACGCGACGCAGATCCCACCCCTCGCTCAAAATCAATACTAAAAGCAAAGTCTGCTTTTGGTGGATGAGGTGGTTTATCAGTTAAAGATATTTCTGCTTTCGGCATGCAACAGCATAACAAAAGTTTATGCAACACTTATACTAAAAAATATCACTTCCGTCCCGCCTCGATATGGATCGGGCCGTGCGAGCGGCCATGGACGAACTGGTCGAGATACTCGTTGCCGCTGTCGTCGATGCTAGAAGCCGGGCCATCCCAGATAATATCACCCTGATAG
>JAKFYP010000149.1 GCA_021730835.1 Alphaproteobacteria bacterium | reverse complement strand
TCTGGAGCTTGACCGGGGCAAGGGCATTCCCTACGAGGGCAATTACACGGCGTGGCTGGAGCAGAAGCATAAGCGCCTGCAACAGGAGGAGCGCGAGGAATCGGCCCGCCAGAAGGAACTGGCCCGTGAACTGGACTGGGTGCGCGCTTCGCCCAGGGCGCGTCAGGCCAAGAGCAAGGCCCGCCTCAAGGCCTACGACGAATTGTTGCAGCAACAGCAGGAGAAACGCTCGGCGTCGGCGCAGATTATTATTCCCGCCGGGCCGCGCCTCGGCGATGTGGTCATTGAGGCCGATCACCTGAAAAAGGGCTTCGGCGACCGGTTGCTGATTGATGATGTGTCGTTCAAACTACCGCCGGGCGGCATCGTCGGGATTATCGGCCCCAATGGCGCGGGTAAGACGACGCTGTTTCGCATGCTGACCGGCAGCGAACAGCCGGATTCGGGAGCGCTTCGCCTTGGAGAGACCGCCGTGTAATTGCCCTCGTAGGGAATGCCCTTGCCCCGGTCAAGCTCCAGAATCCAGCCGGTGACGTTATCGAGGAAATAGCGGTCATGGGTGACCATCACCACCGTGCCGGGGTAATTCTCAAGGAAATGCTCGAGCCATGCTACCGATTCGGCGTCCAGATGGTTCGTCGGCTCATCGAGCAGCAACATATCGGGTTTCTCCAGAAGCAGCCGGGCCAGTGCCACGCGGCGGCGCTCTCCGCCGGAGATTTTGGAAACGTCGGCATCTCCCGGCGGGCAGCGCAGCGCTTCCATCGCCATCTCGATTTCATGCTCAAGGTTCCACCCGTCCACCGCGTCAATCTGCTCCTGTAACTCGCCCTGCGCTTCCAGCAGCTTATTCATCTCATCGTCGTCGCTGACTTCGCCCAGCTTCATGGAAATATCGTTGAATTGCTCAATCAGCGCGGTTTTCTCTTTCAGTCCATCGAGCACGTTGCCCGCCACATCCTTGGTGGGATCAAGCTTCGGCTCCTGCTCGAGATAGCCGATTTTTACCCCGTCCGCCGCCCATGCCTCGCCGGTAAACTCCGTATCCAGCCCGCCCATAATCTTGAGAAGCGTGGATTTTCCAGCGCCGTTTGGCCCAAGCACCCCGATTTTCGCGCCGGGGAAGAACGACAGCGAAATATCCTCCAGCACGGTCTTGCCCCCCGCGTATTTCTTCGAGAGGTGCTTCATCACATAAATATACTGGTAGCTCATATCATCCCCGCATTTTTGACAGAATCACAGGGGTTATAGCATGGCAAACGGCAGGCTGCCACGGAATTTTTTACCCGATTCCTTCATCAAACTGACACATAAAACCGCTATAATGAAAGGATGGCGGATAATGACATACGCAAACTGCAACTGACTCTCCGGGTGCTGGGCTATGAAACCGGCCCGGTAGACGGGCAGGGTGGCGCGCAAACAGGAGAGGCTACCGGAGCGTTCATGGCGCGGCATCCTCATGTTGCTAAAGGAGATGTGCCGGTTAAAGCCATGAAAATATTAATGGCAACACTGGAAGCCAACCCAAGCTTCATTGCCAGTGCGACACCACAACGCCAGCGGGAAATTGCCGAAGCCCTCAATAACACCGGGTATGTGGCCGGTAACAATGCCTCGGCGGAACAAATATATACCACGCTTAAACTTATGTTGCGCACGGAATTGCAGCACCGTGCTCCCGGGCAGGAAGCGCCGCAAACGGCGCATGCGGGGCATCCACATTCGCATGATGAATCGCCCCGCCCCGCCGTACATCATGGCGGGCGGCCCGAACCTGAGCGGGCACCCCTCCCGTCTGCACCGCCCGCCGCCGCACCGGCCCGCCCGACAGCAGCGCACCAGCCGGTCGTGGCGCTCGATTGTGGGCATGGGCGTTACAATAAAGATGGTACAGTGGTGCATGACAAGGGAGCATCCGGCACACTCAACGGCAAAACCTACTGCGAGGACGAACTGAACAAGGAACAGGCGGCAGAGCTGAAAAAGCAACTCGAAGCCGCCGGGTTCATCGTACTGATGACCGGTGAGGAGGGCAAAGCGCACGAGGATCGTTTCAACTCCCGCTACAGCGTGGCGGAGGAAGCATGGAACAGGTTCCAGCGCGGCGAGGCGGGAAGGCCGGTTTATCTCTCGGTGCATCACAATGCCAGTGAGGACAAAACCGCCTCCGGCACGCGCTATTATGTGGCGGATAGTCAGGCAAACGGCAATTCTCAGTCCTCGAAGCTGGCGCTGGCGCTGGCGCAAACCGATGAAGACGCACCGGATAAAGCCTACGCTCTTAATGGCCGCAACGGCCCGGTCGCCGGGGTTCCCCCAGGCATGGGCGCGGTGGTCGTCGAAGCCGCCTTCCTAACCAACCCGAATGATTTGCTGCGGGCCATTTCAAAGGAAGTCCGCGTTCCGCAAAAGGGAGCCGCTGGCCAATCGGTTATCAAAGGGCAGACGGAAACCGCGCAGGATATTGTCGCGGGCCTCACCCGGTATTATCAATCGCTGGGCGATGAGCCGCCTCTGGTATCTCCTTCGCCAAAACCGGCGCAAACCGTTACCGCGCAGACACCGCCCGCCGGGCGGACTACCGAAGATGCTTTTGCACGCATGATGATGGAATATGCAAAAATGGAACTGACCAAAGCGTTGAAATCTGCGCCCGCCACCACGCCACCGCCCGGTGCGCAGGCCGGTCTGCCGCGCCCTGCCACTCAGCAAACAAGGGGAGGATAAGCCTATGGCGACGACGGGAACCGATAGCATCGCCATTCCTCCGGCGCGTTCCGGGGTAAAACCGCTCAATCGAGAATTGACAGCTAAAGAACTCGATACTCTCATTCGTATCACTTATGCGGAAGCGGGAGGTGAGCCAGCCGTAGGGCAGGCGGCGGTCATGCATGTGATTTTGACACGGGTGCGTAAGCCCGGCTTTGGAAGCACGGTGGACGAAGTAGTATATGCCGAAAAGCAGTTTGAGCCGACCCGAACCAAAGAGGGTCAGGAGCGCATGAGAAACGTGCCGCCCGAGCACTACACTCGTCTGGCAGAGCTGGCCAGAGGCGTACTTTCCGG
>JAKFYP010000093.1 GCA_021730835.1 Alphaproteobacteria bacterium | reverse complement strand
GCTGCTCATGGATACGGTCTCCGCTTTATATTTTTTATATGAATCCGGATCGACCACCGAAGAGTTCTCGCTCAAATTCCCGTAGATCGAATCAAATTGTAAATCCCGCAGGGATTTCGGCGCAGCCTCACACCGAAACGCTGCGTTATCGGCTCTTCCTTTTTCACTTCGGATAGCCGCGAAATCAAAGGGCGCTCGCACAGAATTTTCACCAACACTTGAAACACTTTCATTCGCGCAATTGCTCAGCGCGACTATGACCATCACGAGCACCAATGTTATAGATAACAAGCGCGATCTGGATTTATCCAATGGCTAAACCAATGTCATTTATATCAAAAGCGGAATACAAGCTCTGTCCTGATACGCCCGGCCACTTCGTCTTTACCGTCCCCATAGGCTTCACCAGCACGAAAAGCCCCTGCGGTAGTGCGCCAGTCGATTTGGCGAATATGCTTGTCCGGAAAATTGGCTTCCTTCGTCAAATTGACACTTAACATCACATCAAATTCATGACCGAGATCCTTATCGTTGCCATTGAGATCGGCATCCACGCCGCTCGTACGTAGCTCCGTTGCCTCGTCGGCCAGACGGTAATAATGATAAATCATCGTCAGATCGCTGGATTTAAAAACAGGAAACATTGCGCCAAGAGAAAAGATGTGAATGTTCGATAAATCTGGCCTCAGCAAAAACCCGTAATGATTAATAGCCGAGGAAGCGTTACCATAGAGGCTGGTATTGCTATCCAGCCCGGTCTGGCGGAAGGAATGATCCGTCCCGTCTTCTGAATCATCGTCGCCGGAACCATACGCATAATCAAGCATCAAGGATGGCTTACCCATAACCGGCAGCGGGATATCCATCCCCGCATCAAACGCCCAGCCTCGCACATCCCGGTCCGCAGAGCCTGTAACTGTGCGGCTCGTGCCCGGCCCACGGCTGCTTAGCTGCTCATCTTCCTCGCCTGCAACCCCAAGCAGATCGACCCGGTATGAAATCTTGCCTGTATCTTTAAATATGGATGGTCCCTCGCCTTTCAAACGTACGCCGCCCCATAATAGCCGGGCATCTTCAGAATCCTGGTCGCTGGAAATAATTGTGCCGGGTTCTTTTAGGCCGGAATGATCGTCCTGATAGGCCAGGCGGGTTTCAATATACTGCCCCATTTTCCATTGCCACGATCCCTCCGCCATGACGCGCGCGATATCTTCGTCTTGTTCAAGCAAATCATGATCGCTGGTTTTATATGAAGAAAGATTTTCCCCTGCCGCAATAAACCCTTTGAACAAGGTTGTATCATACGCAAGGCGAACAGCATCAAAATCCCGGTTCCACCAGAGACCATATGGTTCCACAAAGCGCTGCCTTCCGACTTTGGTGCTCAGCGGCTCCTGCCCGAATAGCCCGCGATACTCCACCCACAATTGACGCATCTCGAGGAAATTATCCTGTCCCAGGCTTTCGCCGGTTTCCGGATCTTCGCCGCCGCTTTCGCCGTAATTCAGAACGCCGCGGTTTTCATTAAAAAAGGTGACGTTATCGGTGAGATCGGCTTTGATCCGGATTTTTCCTTCAATGCTTTCATTGTCTGTGAAATCTTCGTTAGCGGTTCCCAGATCCATGTTCTCGTCGCCGGTTGCCTGAAACCGTACCGATCCGCTGACTTTCACTTTCGAGGGCACATTTTCAGCGGCATAAGCAGGAATAGCCAGGAGGCATATCCCGGAAAGCAGAAACAATTTTTGCATCTTAAGCGCCTTGGGCGAGTGTGCCCGCAAGGCCTCGCGCCTGTGCAATCTGGGCTTCGCTGAGTTTGGATTCAATTTTTGCGATATCATCTGATACATCCTGAACATTATGATTTTGTGCATAATAATAGTAGGCAAGGCCCGTCACAGGATCAGAAACCCTGCCCTTTCCTTTATAATATAATTTTCCAAGCTTTAAAGCTGCTTTAGGATTTTCCTGAAGGACCTGCTTATAAAGATTTTCCGCACGAGGGAAATTTTCCTCTTTTTCATAAATCATGGCCAGTTGATAGGTTGCACGCGCATCACCCTTTGCGCTGGATTTTTGCAGATACTTCTTGGCTTTAGCCGTATCAACCGGACCGCCTTGCCCTTTGACAAGCATGTCGGCCATAGCCGTTTGCGCTTCGGGATACCCGAAATCAGCAAGCTTTTCATAGTTATCTCTCGCAACCGCATAATCTCCCTCCTGTCGCGCATGCTTGGCAACATCCATATCAGCGCAGGCTGATAGCAACGATAACATCGACAATAAGGCAAGCGGGCTAAAGAATTTCATTCCTGCACCGTCGAACGCTTATGATTTTCTGATATAGAAAGAAGAAGGGAATTTTTCGCCTCTCCATCCATAAAACCTGTTGCCTTCAGATTATTAACCAGCTCTTTCATCCCCACCGCGTTGCGGCGATCCGCGATTAAAATCGCGTCATCCGTCTCTGCAATGATCAAGTGCTCTATTCCCACACATGCAATGAGCTTCTTTTTTGAAAGCACAAAGCAATCACGAGTATCCTGACACATAGTACGGCCTTCGAGCGCATTGCCATCTTCATCTTTCGATCTTATTTCCCAAAGGCTCTCCCACGAGCCAATGTCCGACCAGGCAGGATCACAGGAAACGGTTACAACACGGTCAGATTTTTCTAAAATTGCTTTATCAAAGGGCTTGTTTACAAGCTCGGCATATTTTCCTGCCTCGGGATAATATGCCGTTCCTGTTGCCATGGCTTGCTGTACACCCTCAATAATGGTCGGCTCATAATAAGAAAACTGTTCGATTACGGTTTTTGTTTTGAATACAAACATGCCGCTGTTCCATAGATAGTCTCCCGATTCAACATAGGCATGGGCAGTCTCAAAATCCGGCTTTTCAACGAATTTCTCAACCATGCAAACACCGGCACTGCCTAATGGCGCTCCTGTCTTGATATAGCCATACCCTGTATCCGCCCGTGAAGGCTTAATGCCGAATGTGACCAGGTAATTATTGTTTGCAGCTTCAATCGCATGCTCGAGCGCCGCTTTAAGGGCTAACTCGTTACCAATGTAATGA
>JAKFYP010000067.1 GCA_021730835.1 Alphaproteobacteria bacterium | reverse complement strand
CTTGATCAGCGCCGCCGCCATGTTGGCGAACATCGCCTTACGATGGCTGCTCGTCCGGTTCAGTTTTCTTCCACTCATCCCATGCCGCATGGCTTTCACTCCTCAGTATAGCTAATTGAGTTTATGTAAATCATAAAGCAAATCGGCTATAAGCAATCGGTAACTCAGAGTCAGGCATTATCCTGCCTTAAACCTGTAACCTAAAACCTAAAACCTGTAACCTAAAACCTAAAACCTGTAACCTAAAACCTAAAACCTAAAACCTGAAACCTGAAACCTAAAACCTAAAACCTGTAACCTAAAACCTGTAACCTAAAACCTGTAACCTAAAACCTAAAACCTGAAACCTGAAACCCACCTCAAAACGGATCTTCAAATTTCCGCGCCAGTTCCTCGATATTCTCGGGCGGCCAGCCGGTGACTTCCATCCCGAAGCGCAGCCCCATATTGGCCAGCACATCCTTGATCTCATTGAGCGACTTACGCCCGAAATTCGGGGTTTTGAGCATTTCGCTCTCGGTTTTCTGCACGAGGTCGCCGATATAAACGATATTGTCGTTTTTCAGGCAATTAGCCGAACGCACCGAAAGCTCCAGTTCATCCACCTTACGCAGCAGATGCGGGCTGAACGGCAAGCCGGATTTCTTATCCTTGTCCATGTGCTCCGGCTCGTCCTCGAAATTGACGAACAGGCGCAACTGATCCTGAAGAATACGCGCCGCCAGCGCCACGGAATCATCCGGGCTGATCGAGCCGTCGGTTTCGACTTCCAGCGACAGCTTGTCGTAGTCGGTACGCTGGCCGACGCGGGCGTTTTCCACCTTGTAGGACACGTTGACCACCGGGCTGAACAGCGCGTCAATGGGGATAATCCCGATCGGCGCGTCCTCTTCGCGGTTCTGCATGGCAGGAACGTAACCCTTGCCGGTTTCCACCGTCATTTCCATATGGAGCTTCGCGCCTTTATCCAGCGTGCAGATCACCATATCCTTGTTGATGATGTCAATATCCGGGCCGGTTTCAATACGACCGGCGGTGATTTCACCCGGGCCGGTCACCGACAGGATAATTTTCTTTTTCTCTTCGTTATGCGCACGCAGCCGCAGCTCTTTCAGGTTGAGGATCAGGCTGGTAACATCCTCGCGCACGCCGGGAATGGCGGAGAATTCATGCAGCACGCCATCCACCTTGATGGAAGTAATCGCCGCGCCGCGCAGTGACGACAGCAGGATGCGCCGCAGCGCCACGCCCAGCGTGATTCCGAACCCGCGCTCAAGCGGCTCGGCCACGATGGTTGCCTTATTGGTATTCTTGGCGGTCTGACCGACATCCAGTCTGGCTGGCTTAATCAGGTCTTTCCAGTTTTTATTCAGTGCACTCATGATTAGTTCCCAGTTGCTAGTTACCTGTTGCCAGTTACGGATTCGCTATGATTCGTTGAAACCGGGAACTAGCAACTGGCAACTAGCAACCGGCGACTCCCTTTATACTCTTCTGCGTTTCGGCGGGCGGCAGCCGTTATGCGGAACCGGCGTCACGTCCTTAATGGAAGTCACCGTAAATCCAACCGCCTGCAAGGCGCGCAGCGCCGACTCGCGGCCACTGCCGGGGCCTTTCACTTTCACCTCAACGGTACGCATGCCGTGCTCCTGAGCCTTGCGGCCCGCCGCATCGGCAGCTACCTGCGCCGCATAGGGCGTTGATTTGCGCGAACCCTTGAAGCCATGCGCCCCGGAGGACGACCACGCCACGGTATTGCCGTTGGTATCGGTAATGGTGATGATCGTATTGTTAAACGTCGCATTGACGTAAGCAATCCCGATGCTGATGTTTTTCCGGTCTTTTTTCTTCAACCGGTTCTGATTCTGATTCTGCTCTTTAGCTACGGCCATGCTACGCTCCTGTTACTTCTTCTTGCCTGCGATGGCAACCGCCTTACCCTTGCGGGTACGCGCATTGGTATGGGTACGCTGACCGCGCACCGGCAGGCGACGGCGATGACGCAGGCCGCGATAACAACCCAGATCCATCAGGCGCTTGACGTTCATGGATACTTCGCGGCGCAGTTCGCCTTCCACCGTCAGGTCACGATCAATGATCTCGCGCAGTTTGATAATTTCCGACTCGGTCAGCTTATTGACGCGGGTATTGACATCAATCCCGGATTTTTGGCAGATTTCCTGCGATTTAGCGCGACCGATCCCGTGGATATAGGTCAGCGCAATCACCACTCGTTTCCCCGTCGGGATATTGACACCGGCAATACGGGCCATGTTGAATCCTCTCTTCGTTTATCGCTTCTTCGTTATCGCTATCGCCTAACCCCTGAACTTTCGCCTGCGCGAAGAGAGGAGTTTTATGGTCATTCCAAATAAGAATATCCCATTTGGAATGACCGGCTGGCGACTGCCAGCCCGCCGCCTGTGCGGCGCGAGCCTTAGCGGCGTTTGAGCGCAACTTTATTTTTCCGGGGAAAAATAAAGTTGAACAAGAATTACGGTGTTCAGAGCCAGATTCCAGACTCCGTACACCGGATATTTTACCCTGCCAAGGCCAGTCTGGCGGCACATTTACGCGCTGCCGGGGCCGAGGGAGGCTGCATCATACGCAGATTAAGGGCGATGTCAATCCCTGCCGTTCACAATTTTCTGACCATCCGCATCGCCCGCCAGCACGTCCCTGATCTGGCTGCGCACCGCATCAATCGGAGCCATGCCGTCCACCGTCACCAACTGGTTTTTCGCCCGGTAATACGGCAGCAGCGGCGCGGTCTGGGCATGGTAAGCGTCCAGCCGTTTAGCCACGGTTTCGGCCCGGTCGTCCTCACGGCGGATAAACTCCTTGCCGCCGCAACCGTCGCAAACTCCTTCGGCTTTTGGCTGCTTGAACGTATCGTGATAGCCCTCCCCGCACCCGGCGCATGAAAACCGCCCGGCAATCCGGTCTACCAGCACATCATCCTGCACCCCGAGCTGGATGACATAATCGAGCGCCATGCCTTCGACTTCCAGCATGCGATCCAGTGCGTCGGCCTGCGCCTCGGTGCGCGGAAACCCGTCAAGAATAAAGCCCTTGCGGCAATCTTCCCGGGT
>JAKFYP010000184.1 GCA_021730835.1 Alphaproteobacteria bacterium | reverse complement strand
CGTCAAGTGCGGTCTGGATGTCATCCCGATCGACGATGGCGGAGTCGGTAGTGGTAGTATAGAGCGGCGCGCCCGCCACGTTGGCGCTCGCCGCCGTGCTGATGGTGATGTCGTTGGGATCAAGCAGCCATTGCCCGCCCACCCCATGCGGCGCACCCGCGTTCACGCTCCCAAACGATTGCAATACCTCACGCGACGAAGTCTCCACAAACCCGCCGTTGCCACTCTCACTGCCGCCCCGCGCCGTGATATCCCCCTCAAAGACCGTGCGCTCATCCGACCACACGATCACCCGCCCGCCGTCGCCACGGGTAACGGCGTCCGCGTTGATCCGCGCTCCTTCCGCAATATTCGTGATTGCCGCATGCGGCGTATCCCCGCCGCCGAGGTAATCGCCGCCGATGCGGATATCCCCGCCGCCTTCAATCCCCGTCGCCTTTACATACGCACCGGATTCCAGCGTCACCTCGCCGCCCGTGACCTCCACCATACCGCCGCTCAGCACGCCCGAAGCGTCCAGGCGACCGCCCACCGTCACCTTCGAGCTATCGCCGCCGCGCAGGATAATCTCTCCCCCGTCCGCTGCCGCGCTGCTCGCCGTAATCAACCCGTCCAGATTCATCACGCTGTCCACCAGCGTCGAGGCCTCCGCCGCCGTTAGCAAGATACTCCCGTCACGCGTGCTGATGAATCCGCTATTGTCCAGCAGCAGCGAATCCACCCCCGCCGCCGCCAGCGACAGCAGCCCGTCCCCGTATAAATCCACCGTGAACGTGCTGCCCGAACCCAGTTGCGCCATCCCGCCATGCGCCGTAATCACCCCCGAGTTCATCACATGCGGCGCCACCAGCGCCACCAGACCCCCCTCATGCGCCGTGATCGTCCCGGCATTCTCAATCAAACCGTCCAGATCCCCCGCCATGCTGAAATGCAGCAGGCCAGTGCCCGACATGAAACCCGTATTGCCCGTATTCGCCGTCGTCGCAATCAGGCTCCCCACGTCTACAACCGAACCCTCGCCGAAGTGAAACCCGTGCGGGTTGACCAGCACCACCTGCCCGTTGGCCGTGATCGAGCCGAATATCTGCGAAGGATCCCGGTCGAATATCCGGTTGAGGATCGCCGAGCTGGCCGAAGGCTGCGCGAAATCCACCCGCTCGCCCGGCGCGATATTGAAACTGTTCCAGTTAATGATCGCCCGATCCGTGCCCTGCGTCACCGATAGCAGGCCATCGCCCTGTACCATTTCGGCACTGCCCGCCGATACCACGCCCCCCTGCGGAAGGCTCAGCGCCGAGTGCGAATGCAAAAACAGCGCGCCCAGCAACAGAGGGCCTGTACGCACGCCTTTCCGTCGTTCAGACTTTATGCGGGACGTGGCTGGGTTCATGCCGAAGCTACATGAAGTTTCCGGGTTAACCAGACAATTCTAAATAAAAATGGTTAAGAATCGGATAAGGGAAAGGGCATCTCCGAAAACCCGCCGCCCCCGCAAACAACTGGAATTCAACCTTTTGAATTTTCCGGGTTCTCGCCTGTCACCGGAATGACAAAGAAAGACTAATAACACTATTTCCCAGAGTATTTTCAATGGCATGGCGCCTGCCGTTCAGGCATCTATAAAATCATCAGGGTTTTGCTCTCCGCCGCTTGACTAATCGGTTTTTTCGGCTACTCCTTTCGGTTTGTTTATTTCCGTTTATAGTAACCTCCATTCATGATGCTTAGCTCGACACCAAACACCTTAAACCGGAGGTCACCGTAAACAACCTATTAAGAGGTAACAGGTCAGGCTTGCGGCATCCTCATTATTTCAACCGTGGAGGATCATTGCGAAACCATGAAGCATGAGCAAAACTTCAACATTTATCTTCGCAATCCATCTGTGCGGGCGACCTTGTTCACTCCGATTAAAGGCAGGGACAATGAAAATACCGGTCAGTTGGCGGAATCCGCTGTTATTACACCCTTGGACGTTCCTGTCGTCCGGCATATTTTCGGATGAATCCGATTCACAGCCTGCCCCTGCTAATCCTGACGGTGGATACCCGGCTGCACATCCTGCATGCCGCCGGAGCCGTCGAAGCGCTGGGCGGCATCAGGCCAGCGGAACTGGCCGGACAACCACTGGAGCCGATCATCGCTCTGCCTGCACCGGTGGCAGCGCATCTGCATGATTGCCTGTCGCTCGGCACATCACTAAAAGCCTACGATCAGACAATTACCCTGTGCGGCAAGGCCCGGATGGCGCATGTTTATCTTAACCCGTGCTGGCCGGAAAATGGTGATACGGCAACGCCGCAAGGGCTGGTGCTGGCGCTGGATATTCTGGAAGGCCGGATGCTGGCAGGCGAGTTGTGGCAACAGCGGGAGACAACGCGACAAGTCGCCCTGATGGCGGCCATGCTGGCGCATGAGATCAAAAACCCGCTGGCCAGCATCCGCAGCGCGGCTCAACTGCTCGGCATGGAAAGCGGCAATCCGGAGATGAGCATGCTGATCGTGCGTGAGAGCGACCGGATCAGCGGTATCCTCGAGCGGGTTGAGTTCCTGCGGCTGACCGAAGGCATGCCGAAGCAACCGGTCAATGTCCATGAGGCGCTGCATTATGCCTGTAGCGTTCTGCCGCCCACTCTGCGCGGGCGGATTACCTTTGATGAATCGTTCGACCCCACACTTCCCGAAATCGAGGGCGTGCAGGACGCGCTGGTGCAATTATTCCTCAATCTGCTGAAAAATGCCGCCGAGGCACTCAGTCATACGGAAAACCCTGTGATTACGCTAAGCAGCCGCATGACCCGGCAGGCAGCATTGCGGACAGAAGGAAAGCGGCGACTCAGCCTTGAGGTGCTAATCGAAGATAACGGCCCCGGCCTGCCGGATGCCGTGCGCGAAAATCTGTTCTCGGCTTTCGTGACCGGACGCCGGGGCGGCACGGGTCTTGGGCTGATGATTGCCGCCGGTATCGCCGCCGCGCATGAGGGACTGCTCGAGTTGGTCGAGTCACGATCCGGGCACACCTGTTTTCGTATCCTGCTGCCGGTGGCGCGCCCGTCTTGTCAGTCCGGCGACCACATGCTATCTTGAAACCATG
>JAKFYP010000225.1 GCA_021730835.1 Alphaproteobacteria bacterium | reverse complement strand
GATATCCGGAAAAATTACACGTCGAAGCCGTATTTCTCCTTGAGCATTTTACGCACTTCCTCGCTCGGCTCCTCGCCATAGTTGGAGGCGATGACCTTGCCGTAATCCTCAAGGTCAATGGATTCCTCGGTTTTCAGGGAGGTCAGAAAAGCCTGCTCACGCGGCGCTTCGACCAGCACGAAGTAATAGGCCCAGCGGCCCGTGGAATCCTTGGCCTTGAGTTTATGAATCAGATGCCCCTTTTTGGCGATAATCTGATCCACAAAGGAGCGTTTTTTATCATCTTCTTCAGACATAATCCCGTTTACTCAGGCGGTTTGATAAAGACTGCACGATACTCTCACCAGCAGGCAGGGTCAAGACGCACCGGTTAATTTATGCGCCTGTTCCGGTATTTCCCGCTGACTGTGGTGTCTGTTTAGACTAAAGAGAGGCCCATGCCAATGGATTTTCACATCGAAGCCCGCGACGGGGCAGCCAGAGCGGGAGAGTTGCGTCTTGCCCACGGCGTAGTGCAAACCCCTGTTTTCATGCCGGTCGGCACTTCGGGCACGGTCAAGGGGATGCTGCCCGATCAGGTCGCCGCCACTGGAGCGCGCATTCTGCTCGGCAACACCTATCACCTGATGCTGCGCCCGGGGGCCGAGCGAGTCGCGGCGCTGGGGGGGCTGCATAATTTCATGCGCTGGAGCGGCAATATTCTCACCGATTCCGGCGGGTTTCAGGTCATGTCGCTGGCCGACCGCTGCAAAATCACGGAAGAGGGCGTTACCTTCAAATCGCATATCGACGGCAGCGCACACCGGCTGACGCCTGAGCGGGCGATGGAGATTCAATATCTGCTGGGCAGCGATATCAGTATGGTGCTCGATGAATGTACCTCCTACCCGGTGACACAAACGCAGGCGGCAGACTCGATGCGCCGCTCCATGCGCTGGGCGGTGCGTTGCCGCGAGGCGTTTATTTCTCGCGAGGGCTACGCGGCGTTCGGCATCCAGCAGGGCAGCATGTTCGAGGCGCTAAGGCGAGAATCGAGCGAGGCGCTGACTTCCATCGGCTTCGAGGGCTACGCTATCGGCGGGCTGGCGGTCGGCGAAGGGCAGGGGGAAATGCTGCGCGTGCTCGATTTCGCCGTGGACATGCTCCCGGCGGACAGGCCCCGTTACCTGATGGGCGTCGGCACGCCGTCCGACCTGGTGCAGGCCGTTCTGCGCGGGGTGGATATGTTCGACTGCGTGATCCCGACGCGCTCGGGGCGGTTCGGGCGAGCATTCGTGCCGGGGGGCGAGTTGAACCTGCGCAACGCCTGCCACGCCGAAGACAACCGCCCGCTTCAGGAGGATTCGGACTGCCCCACCTCGCATTACAGCCGCGCCTACCTGCATCACCTGTTCAAAGCCGGGGAAATGCTCGGGCCGATCCTCTTAAGCTGGCATAACCTGCATTACTACCAATCCCTGATGCGCGCCATGCGCCGGGCCATTCTTGAAGGACGCATGGCGGCCTTCGCGGAAGGATTCAGGTTTCATGACAAATCCCGTTAGAATGCTATTCCCTGCCGGTTAGAAGCTTTTCTGGATGAAGGATAACATCCTTTCTCTATATTAACTTCCCAGTCGGCTTTGAGAACATCTCTCAATCCTTTGGGTATCTGTTGCGCCGCAGTTTTGTATTCTTCGGTTGCTTCTTGTAGAATCATTTGCAGGGGTTCCGGGAAATCCTCAATGTGGATATTGGATTTACAATTCCTCTTTGTAAGAAGAAATTCTTTTAAATATGCTTGTATATCTCCATGTTCATCCAATAATTTTCCGCGTTCCTGTAATTTCGTTAAGTACCAGTTGGCCACAGGTCTTCCGGTCGCAATTTCCTGCTCTAGATCTTCCAATATATCCTGAAAATCGTCTTTTAGTTCAAGATTGCGAAACATCAAAGTAACCTTGGGATATGCTGTGATGATGTCTTCATAAACAAGACCGTGATCGTGCACCGCATCTGTAATACCAGAACTCCGGCTAAACCAGTGTATAATGAAACCTAACAATACTTCAGTCAATTTTCTGTCCGTTTCCAGCATAGCCTGACGGCTTTCTAACTGGTGATTCTGCTGGTATTCCATTAAATATCCGGCTTCTTCCTGCACAAGAGTCGCGGCAAGATTAGCAAATGCGATGCCTTCCTCTTCCGAGAAAAAACCTAAATCCAGCATTTTCTTGGCGTGTTCATAGTCTTCCGATAAAAATATGCTTTTATTAAATAAGAACTGCGAAGCCTGCTTTCCCGTATGCGCCTTGCCGGAAGCGAGAATATCTTCCGCTGACATCTCATCCAGACGGTCATCAATAGCATGTATGGATTCCGAAAAATCTTTCAACGCATTGAAATAAATTCGTCTTTTTAGAAATAATCTTATCCCTTCGTTTAGTCCGGGAAACCGAATATTAAATTTCTCCGTTGCCAATGCATAGATGCCATGTAGCGCATATTTAACATGTCGATTATGAAAAGTGGGGATACGAAGAATCGTTTTAAATGCCCACTCCAATTTTGTTTCTTGATTTTCAACTTCTTCTTTTTGTTCCATTTTCTATATCTTTTCTGTTTCTATTAGATTTTCCTTAACATATATTACTCCCGAATTATATATATAGAAAATTATAGAACGTTTTTTCTTTCCTATCCCCTCGCGTCCGTGCACATCCTAGCCCTTCCGGCGCATCCGAAGCTCCCGCATCCTTTGCGCGGGGAAGGGCGATGCGGGATACGGAATATTTCTACAAGCAACGGCTCCGGCGCACCAAGGCGCGCCGCTTCGCCGAGACCGACATCCTGGCGGCGCTGGAGGCGGTTTATCATGCCATGCAAGGAGCCGCTCTCATCGTAGAGCAGATCACGGCTGAACATCGCATCGCGTTCGGGCGTCGGATGGAGCGTATCGGCATCACCGAACGCACCGGTGAAGAGCCATATCCGCAAGAGGAACTGCTGAACTTCCAGCTTCAGTTCATCGAAACGCTGGAGGGATTGTTCATCCGCACGGAAAGCTACCTGTTCGATATCCGGGAGCCGGAGAATAAAACATTATACTATGCGGGCGGCGGCA
>JAKFYP010000154.1 GCA_021730835.1 Alphaproteobacteria bacterium | reverse complement strand
CAAAAAACCGAAGACCTACCAGAAATTACCAAACCCAATCCAAATCGACCCCAGAAAAAAATGACAAAAAATCATTGCCCATCAACATAATGTCACGCTATCCTACGCGCTTAACCGGACAGTAGTGATGCAAACCAGTAATGAAGCATCCCGCAGGCGGATGCTTCAAGGGGGGAGCGGTGAATAGTGGGTAATCAGATAGCTGAAAGACAACTTCCTCTCGCATCTTCTGCTGAATAGTTACGATGACATCCTGAACGCCTGCCACCATACATGGAATAATATGACAAACGAACAAGGACGCGTCACTTCCCTCACCAACTTCACCTATCTACAAGGTCATGTTATATAGTTGCTTTGGTATTATTTGCAGGGAGGTGTTGATTTTTCGCTCGCAGTTTTTCCAGAGTCTGCGACATTTTTCGAGTCAGGAGAAAAAGCGTTCAACCACCCATCGCTTAGGGATGACGGCAAAGGTATGAAGCTCATTGCGTTTGGCGATCTCTACTGGGCAGCCTAAAATTTCCTGCACGCCCTCCGCAAATTTCTCACCCGAATACCCTCCATCCGCCAATACATTCAATACCTTTGATAGGTTTCTCCACCTATGACTTTATTGCCGTAGTGTAGTGCTCTGCCCCGCATAAATCAAGGGTTGCAACACTGTGGCATATTTCCTGCTACGAAACCGGCGCGAGGAGGTTAAATCCTTGCCAGAAAAGCAATAAACAATTAATAAAGGAGGAAGTTATGTTTTTCCCGGCAGTGTACACCATGTCTGAACAATCCCATCGTCAGCAAATCCCCCACGGCAGGTTACTGGAACAGGCCTTCGATTTTGCCTTTACCGGCAAGAAATCGCGCCTGCCGGATCGGATGGCCATGCTCGGCATTCCCGAAGAGGAACTGACCGAGCCGGTCAGGCTGGCCATTTCCGCCCTGTTTGAGCGGCTCGACGATACGGCGCTGGCTCTGACCCAGACGCAGGTGCAGCTTAAAGAGCTGGAATCGCTGGTCGATGTGGACGTGCTGGCTCCGATTCCCAACCGCCGTGCGTTCGTGCGCCGTCTGGCCTGGGCGGTTTCCATGCTGGAGCGCTACGGCCATCCCACGACAATTCTTTATTTCGATCTCAACGGCTTCAAGGAAATCAACGATACGTTCGGCCATGCCGCCGGGGACGCGGCGATCCGGCATGTCTCGGAACTGCTTTCCAATGCCAAGCGGGAATCGGATTTCATGGCACGCCTCGGCGGCGATGAATTCGCGGTGATTCTTTATTACGCTGAAGAGGAAGCCGCCAGACGCAGGGGAGAGGCTATCGCCGAGGTCATCCGCACCACGCCGGTGACGTTCAACGGGCAGATGCTGGCGCTCGATACGGCTTACGGCGTGCATGCCCTGAGCAAAGGCGAAAGCGCCGATGACGCGCTGCACGCCGCCGACCGGGCGATGTATGCCGATAAACGCGCCCGCCGCCGCGAGATGGTGTAAACTTCTTCTGAAAGACAATATGAGGGGGAGGAAGGGTTTTTACACCATTTCCTCTCCCTTCAGAAGCTCTGGAAAAATATTACATTTGTGTGAATTTTTCTCCTTCAAACCGCTTCGTGCTATTTGTTTATATTGATCAAAATGTTTCGCAACATAAACCCTTATCAGACGCAATAGATGAATACAAGACACCCTCTCTGATCCCGCAAGCGCGGGGAGGGAGTTCTTGCATTGATTTCGCTCGAAATTCTTGCATGCCTTCCTGCTTTGCGTTACATCTGAAGCCTTTCGCAAATAACGCAAGGTCGATATCCCGTGAAACTCGCCGTCTGCAAGGAAACCGCACGCCATGAATCCCGTGTCGCCGCCACGCCGGATACGGTAGCGCGTTACATTAAGCTCGGTTTCCATGTCACAGTCGAAAGCGGGGCGGGGAAAGCCGCCGGGTTCGAGGATACCGCCTATCGTGAGGCGGGGGCGGAAATCGCGGCGGATGCGCCCTCCGCGGTTGCCGGGGCCGATATTCTGCTGGCGGTGGCCCCCCCGGCTTCGGAAGCCTTGCAGGTGCTTGCCTCAGGCGCGGCGCTGGTCGGCATGCTCTCACCGCATAACAACCCCGATATCGCCGTGTATGAAGAGGCGGGCGCTCACGCCTTCGCGCTGGAGAAACTGCCGCGCATCAGCCGCGCCCAGTCCATGGATGTACTCTCCTCGCAAAGCAACCTCGCCGGGTATCGCGCCGTAATTGACGCCTTCGCCGAGGCGGGCAAGGTCGCGCCGATGATGATGACCGCCGCCGGAACCATCGCCCCCGCCCGCGTGCTGATCCTCGGGGCCGGGGTGGCCGGGTTGCAGGCGATTGCCACGGCAAAGCGGCTGGGAGCGATCGTCTCGGCCTTCGACGTGCGCGCCGCCGCCCGCGAGCAGGTGGAAAGCTTAGGGGGGAAATTCATCGAAGTACCGGCGGAGGATTCCGGCGAGGGACAAGGCGGCTATGCGCGTGAGATGAGCGATGCCTATAAGCAAAAGCAGGCGGAGTTGCTCTTTGAAACGCTCAAAAAACAGGATATTGTCATCACGACGGCGCTGATTCCCGGCAAGCCTGCGCCCAACCTGATATCAAAGGAGATGGTCGAGGCGATGAAGCCCGGCGCGGTGATTGTCGATCTGGCAACGGTGGCGGGTGGCAACTGCGCCCTGTCGAAACCCGATAAAATCGTCACCCATAAGGGCGTGAAAATCGTCGGGCATAGCAATCTGGCCTCCCGCGTCGCGCCCGACGCCAGCGCGCTCTATGCGCGGAATCTATATCATTTTGTCTCAACGCTGCTGGTCAAGGACGGCGCTATCAGTATCGCATGGAGCGATGAGCTGGTGCGCGAGAGCTGCATCACCCGCGTTGAGGAACCGGCCCTGACGGGCGAAGTGGAGGTGATGGATGGCGGAAGTTAGTCTGCAAATCCGGCGGTTACTCAAGGAACATGTGCAACTTTCTATAACATATGAGTATTTGACGCTTGATATGCTTCACTTAAACATGACACAGCATAAGGATGAACAGATGGCGCAAATGAAAGATGCAGAAGATACATTTTTCAGGGTTTTTTTGCGTTCACAGGGAGTTGAGGAA
>JAKFYP010000107.1 GCA_021730835.1 Alphaproteobacteria bacterium | reverse complement strand
TTATTGAGCAAATAGGCGGTGCGGCGGGTAATCACCTCTTCGCGGAAGGCGATGAAGGCTTCCAGCACGTCGCGCAGGTTCAATTGCTGCGGGCGTCCGTTGTTGAGGGCGAGGCAGTTGACCCCGAAGCTGGTTTGCAGCGGGGTGAAGGTAAATAGCTGGCTGAGGACGACATCCGGCACGGCGTCGCGTTTGCATTCGACGACGACGCGCACGCCCTGCTTGTCCGATTCGTCGCGCAAATCGGAGATGCCCTCGATCTTTTTATCCCGCACCAGTTCGGCGATGCGCTCGACGAGGCGGGCCTTGTTGACCTGATAGGGAATTTTAGTAAAGACGATACGGGTGCGATCCTGCGGCATATCCTCGTAATGGTGCAGCGCCCGCATGATGACCGAGCCGCGCCCGGTATGCGCCGCGTTATACGAGCCGGTGCGCCCGAGGATAATCCCGCCGGTCGGGAAATCGGGGCCGGGGATGACCTGCATCAACTCGTCAATCGTCACTTCCGGGTTGTCAATTAACATGCAGGTGGCGTCAATCACTTCGCCGAGATTATGCGGCGGGATATTGGTCGCCATGCCGACGGCGATGCCGCCCGCGCCGTTGACCAGCAAATTGGGGAAGCGGGCGGGCAGGACAGTCGGTTCATTCTCCGATCCGTCGTAATTGGGCTGGAAGCTGACCGTATCCTTGTCAATATCCTCCAGCATGGCCAGTTGCGTGACCTTTTGCAGGCGCGATTCGGTATAACGCATGGCGGCGGCGTTATCGCCGTCCATCGAGCCGAAATTGCCCTGCCCGTCGATCAGCATCAGCGACATGGAGAACGGCTGGGCCATCCGCACCAGCGCGTCGTAAATCGCGCTGTCGCCGTGGGGATGGTATTTACCCATGACATCCCCGACGATACGCGCCGATTTCTTGTAGGGCTTGTTGTAGTCGAAACCCGATTCCATCATGGCGTATAAGATGCGCCGGTGTACCGGTTTCAGCCCGTCGCGCACATCGGGAATCGCCCGGCTGACGATCACGCTCATGGCGTAGTCGAGATAGGAGCGCTTGAGTTCGTCCTCAATCGAGACGGTTTTAAGGCTGGAGTCGGACATGAATATTCCCGGTTTTATTGCTTCCCAGAGTTATAGCAGGCGAAGAGAAGGCAGGCAAGCGGCAGGTGTAGCCCTAATCCCGAAACCAGGCGACAGGAGCCAGAGATTGAACGCTCCATCGCGCCTCGAATTGCTGCTCCGGAAAGGCGGCGCGGAAGTGCATATAGCCGCCTTTGATCTGGACAAGACAGACGAAATCGGTTGCGGTTCCAATGCCCAGCGCCATTGTACCCTTGTACCGCGTCATGAAGGCCAGTGTGTTGGAGGTATCGAAGCCCATGCGTTCCGATATTTGGGGCGCGTAGTCGTAAAGCACCGTATTCGTAAAATCCATCGGCGCCAGTTTCTTTGAAACGCTCCATGTATTCGGCCCGCTATATTTTGAAATATATAGTTCTTTTATTTTATTGTGGCATTGCTCCTGAATTGAGGGATGCAAATTATATGGGTTGTCAAAAATACCGATCTGGCGGTAAAGCCCGCGCAGATATTCATTGCGGGCTTCCTGCTCCTCTTTCGATTTCACAGCGCATCCGGTCAGAAAAACCACGCTGCATATCAGGCAGACTATCCATTTTTGCATGATCATTCTCCGGTGATTTTAAGATTTCCCATTAACGGCTATACCATTTTGCTATCCCGCTGGCAATCACAGGCATTAAGGGGAGATATAGCCGATTTACTTGTGTGACTGCACATCAATCAAATCGGCTATCGCCCGCGACCGCGGGCGCAATCAGCTATAAAAAAGCATGCTACCCGGTTGCCTGAGAGAAATTTCTCATGTACAAGCGATGGCCTGCCGCAATCCATACCGGGCGTCTGGCAGGAAAAGGGCGGTTAGCTCAGTTGGTTAGAGCGCCACGTTGACATCGTGGAGGTCGGAAGTTCGAGTCTTCTACCGCCCACCATTCTTCAAGTTTCGAGCATTTGGCGAACTCGCTGAATGGATAGCGCATTGTATATTCGAGTTTTTTGCCTCGAAGCTGTAGGTTCTGAAATACAAAATTCAGCAACTCGCGTTTGCGGGTTACGTCCGAACCTTTGAAGTCTTCGAGCGCACCAGTTGCGATATTGATGAGGTCGATCAAGCATTTGCTGAACTTGTCGTCGGCTTCGTCAAAACTGTGTATCAGCTCGTCGATTTCATACTGGCGATCCTTGAGCTTTTTCTTTTTGGTTTCAAACTCGGCCTTGTCGAGCACCTTGTCCATGAGCAGGTCGAGTAGCTTGTCGAGCTTCTCCTCGATCTCGGTATGTTCTTTCTTGAGCGATGCAGTCTGGCCGCGATGGAAGATTTTCTTTTCCGCGTTGGTTGAACGAATATAGTTCAGCAGCGCGATGAGTGATTCCGTGTCGGTGATTCTCAGCGTCGCCAGCGCATCTTCCGCCTGGGCGATAACATCCTCCTCGCGCACCCACATTTTCTTCTCGGGTTTTTCAGGGTTGTAGATAGCAAGATACGTCCATGACCCCGTGCCGCCGTTTTGATAGGTTTTGCTATGTGTTTCGGCGGTGGCGAGTCGGCCAGTGATGGCGCAGGTAAGAATCCCGCGAAACACAAAATCCTTGCCACGATAAAGCGGCATTTTCTTTGAACGTCCCTCACGCACCTCTTGGCACATATCAAACAGCGACTTGCTGATGATCGGCTCATAGCGGTGCGGATATTCCGCGCCTGTTTTCTTCACGCGCATGACCCCGTAGTAAAATGGGTCTTGCAGCATTTTATGAATGTGGTTCGCGGTCAATCCCTTCTGGTTGCCACGGCAATTTCTAAGCCCAATCTTTTTGCAGTATTTCATCAACTGCGAGAGCGAGTAATTCCCCGTCGCATATTGCTCGAACATTTGTCGCAGCAACGGTGCGCGGTCAGGTCGGAATCCGTATCCGCGAGCGCCGCAATGCGCTTGGCATGACTCAGGAAGAGCTGGGCAAGGCTTTGCGCGATAGCCTGTCTCATCAGCAGATTCAGAAATACGAAAAGGGCGAGAACAGCATAAGCTGCGCGCGCCTGGT
>JAKFYP010000134.1 GCA_021730835.1 Alphaproteobacteria bacterium | reverse complement strand
GAGTTCGCGTTCTATCCGATAGCGGTGCATGCGTAGCAGAGCTGCGATATCCCGGCCTCGCCGGATCAATGCTACTATGACTACAGTTGCTTCGGCAACAGGAACATAGACCAGATAATGTTCCCTGGCAAAGCATTGTCATTCCACATAAGCATTCCTCCTATGTTGGAATGGCAGGCTTGCGACTGCAAGCCCGCCGCTTATGCGGCGTAACCGACTTTATTTTTCCTCCTTTGGGGAAAAATAAAATCAAAAGACAATAAATCCCAAAACTGAAGATATTTCTTACGAAATCGCCGTGCTGGCGGGCCTGACAGCAGCGATAAAGGCTGCGTTGCGCGAAAATGTCGCCAGATAAGCATCCGCACCGCTCGGGCGGGCAATCGAGGTAAAGCTGATGCGGCTGTTGCCGCCGGGTCGCGCCGGGGCGGGGGTAGGAGCGGCATGGCGCGGTTGCTCACGCACGACCGGCGACAGGGGCGCGGAAAACGAAATCGTCTCCGCTTGCTGGCGGGTCGTCGGGATGGCAACCGGTTGGCGCACCACCGGTTCGGCCTGCGCAACAGGGGGCGGAGACTGGCGAGCGGGAAGCGGGACTCTAATCGGCGGACGGACTGCCTCGGCCTGTGCCTCGACCCGATCAATCGCCAGAATATTTCCGGGCTGGGGCTTGGGCAGCGCGGCATTGCTCGGCAGGTATTTGACCAGCGAAAAGCGTTCGATCAGGCGCGAATCGAGCGTATCGGTCGGTGTCGGCTGGTTGACGAAAATTGCGGCCAGCGAGGAAGCCTCGCCCGGATTGGCCGCCTGCGCCAGCAACTGCGCGACGAACGGGCTGGAGATTCGGGCGGATACCGTCGCGCCCGGCTGATAGGAAAACACTCTGTTCTGATTGGCGGCAATAGGGAGCGTGGAACTGGGCGATAGCGGCGGCGCGAAAGGATTGGTTCCACCCCGCGTTTCATTCCTGAGCGACAGGCTGGATAGCGCCGGAGCTACGGCGCTGGGCGGGATATGCACGGCAGCCTGCTGCACGGCGAATCCGGCTGTGGGCGCCACAGGTGCGGACGGCGTCACGGGCGCAGTTGGAAAAGAGAGAAAAGGGATCATAATATTACGTCATTCTACTCACTACGGAGAACCCCGGAAACATCATACCTGACAATGGACAAGCCGGAGACTGCGAGCACGCCGCTCATGTGGCGCATCTTATGGTTATTTAAATTAAGAATGACCCATAAGAATCCTGGGCCCCAGGCCCTCACCCTAACCCTCTCCCAATGGGAGAGGGAAGCGGGCGCGCAGCGCCCGCGGGTGAGGGCATGGGACATTCTTAATTTAAATGACCATAACACACACTCAAACAGCATAACCTGTTGTCAGCATAGCACAGAAAAGTTAATAATTCAATGAAATACGCAGACTTAGGCGAGATTATTATTAATTTCCAAAACACTGTATAAGGATAACTTGGCGAGAATCATTCTCTGTTATTCCACATATTCCCGCCTGACCCGGCTACCGATGCGGGTGAAGATTTCATAGCCGATCGTCCGGCATATCTCCGCGACCGTATCAACCGGCTGCTGTTCGCAAATCAGGCTGACAGAGGAAACCCCTTCAAGCAGAGAAGGAGGTACATCGGTGACATCGAAACAGGTCATATCCATTGAGATACGCCCGAGCATCGGCACGCAATGGCCCCCGATATAGCCCGGCAACCGGTGGCTGCCAATGCGGTGCAACCCGTCGGCGTAACCCAGCGCGATAACAGCGACTTTCATGCCGCGCCTGACTTCCGTGGCCGCGCCGTAGCCGATATGCCCATCGCGTTCAATGGCGCGAAGCTGGATAACGGGGCCGCTCAGGGTGGCGACATGGCGCATGGGATTGGGTTGTGCCGGGTTGGGCGTAATGCCGTAAAGCGAACAGCCGGGCCGCCCCAGATCATAATGAAACTCCGGCGCGAGGAAATGCCCGGCGGAGTTGACGAAACTGACAGGGAGCACAGGGAAGAATTGCCGCACCTGTTCCATGCGCCGCAATTGCCCGGCATTCAGAGGATGATCCGGCTCCGAAGCGCAGGCCAGATGGCTCATCAGCAGCGTGATACGGCATTCTCTCACCAGCGCGGCGGGATCGTATGCCGCCAGTTCACCCTCCGATAAGCCCAGCCGCGTCATGCCGGTATCGACATGCAGCGCCGCGCTGGCCGCCTGCGGTTGCCGGGTATCCCGTAACGCTTTGGCCCAGCGGTTGATCTGATCCGGAGTATTGAGCACCGGGCGAAGGCAATGGGCGAGGTAGTCGGTTTCCTCGCCGGGAAACGGGCCGTGAAAGACATAAATTTCCGCATTTTCCAGCGCAGCGCGCAGGGCGAGGCCTTCCTGAAGAGTGGCGACAAAGAAAGTGTCGCATCCGGCATCTCGCAGGGCGCGGGCGACAGGAGCCATGCCCAGCCCGTAGGCATCGGCCTTGACCACTGCCGCGCTGTGTTTTTTCGCCTGCGTATCGCGCAACAACCGCCAGTTATCGGTCAGCGCGGTAAGATCAACGGAGAGAATCGGGATGGGGTGCATGATAATGAGGAAACCGGAATTCGTTGTATGCTCAGTAAAATATCGCTGTTTTTCGATTGCGTATTATCAGAAGAGCAGTTGACAGATTACCCGGGAAGGTTCCTGCCTGCACGGCAACATAAGCGTTTTTCTTAACATCGGGAAGCTGATGAGAAACACCAGTGCTATTCCGGCTGCGACAAGGGTTAAAATATACCCTACGGAAATATCATTATCTGATGCCATGCTCTTTACCCGTTCTGATTACCCCGTATGCTCCGGTTGATTTTTTTCATACTTCCCCCTCACCCGGTTTTCCTAAGCTCGCCCGTCGCTGTGCTTGGGATCGCTAAGGAAAACCCACCCTCTCCCCATTCATAGCACCCATAAAGTGGGGTGCTATGTTATTAGAGTTGCCGGCACCCCATTTCATGGGTGCTGGTGGGGGAGAGGGGATTTCAGAGTCCGCCGCAATCACGGTGATACTCCCTCTCCCCCTTTTTTTGAAGGGGGAGAGGGTTGGGGTGAGGGGGAAGAAAACATATAACTTTCTGCAAAACATCAATACATAATGAGTCAAAAGCCTAC
>JAKFYP010000214.1 GCA_021730835.1 Alphaproteobacteria bacterium | reverse complement strand
CCCCCTCAGCCAGCGCCTTGCCGCAGGTCGGCAGCGCCACGCAGGCCAGAAAATCGCGCCGCAGATGGGATATGTCCTCACGCAGGGGAACCGCATATTCTTTAAGCAGCGCTTCGATGAGCGATTTGTCTTTTTTTTCAATATGATGAAAGATGATGTTATTGTCTGGCATTAAGATGACGGAGAGAGCAAACCGCTCCACCAGCGCCTTAAATGCGCTGCGAATACGGGCATGGAAATAATCCTCACCGTAATCTTTAATCCGCCCGTCGGGAACCGGCACGCCGAGGAACCATTTGCCGTCGCCCTGCGCGTGCCAGCCGAGGTGATCCGGCACATCCAGTGGCGGCAGCGGGCGCGGCGCATCCAGCGTGCACCCCAGATATTCACCGAGCGTATGTTTCGTCCATTCGATGCCGCGCTCCTCAACCACATATTTGAGGCGGGCATGCTTACGGTCGGTGCGATCCCCGTGATCCCGCTGAAGCCGGATTACCGCTTCCGCCACCTCAATCAGCGCATCCACCGGAATATAGGCAATCGGCGAGGCCAGTCTTGCGTAAGTCTCCGGCTTGTTGTGGGTCGTCCCCATGCCGCCGCCGAGATAGACGTTATACCCCGCCAGCGTCGCCCCTTCCCAGATAGCGATAAACGCCAGGTCGTTGGTCAGAATGTCCATGCAGTTGTCTTCGGGTATCGTCACGGCGATCTTGAATTTGCGCGGCATGTAGGTTTTGCCGTAAAGCGGGTCAACTTCTGACGTGACCTCCGAAGGCGGTAACCAGTTCTCGCGGCCATCGGTAAAATGGTCGTCAATCTTCTCCCCATCCAGCCAGATATCCAGATAGCTTTCGGTCTGCGGCGTCACGGCCCGCGCCAGCGCATACGCATCCTCCAGCAGACGCCGGTGCTTCACATCCGCATAGGGCGCGGGCGAAGTGACGATATTGCGCACCACGTCGCCGCACCCGCCAATCGTCGAGAGCAACTCACGGCAAACACCGGCGACCAGCGGCTTGAGGGCGGGCTTGAGGATATGGTGATACTGTATGGATTGGCGCGTCGTAATGCGCAGGGAGCCGCCCGCGAATTGGTCGGTCAGCGCATCGAGCGCCAGATATTGCGCGGGCGTCAGCCGCCCCGCCGGGAGTTTGAGGCGCAGCATGAACTCCCATTCCTTATCGAGCTTCTGCTTTTTGCGCGCCGTCGCGGTATCGCGGTCATAGCCCTGATAGCTTCCATGGAACTTTAGCAACTCATAAGAAGCATCAGAAACAAAAGCGTTCTCGTCAGCCAGTTCAGCGGCGACATTGCCCCTGAGCCGCTGGCTTTCTTCCTTGATGCCCTCGGTAGCAGATAATTTTTTTCCTGCGGTCATGAATGCCTCAAGCTAAATCCTGTTGTTTTCTTTCCTCTTGCTTATACCGCCGCCCGCGCTATAATGCAAGATATTTGTGTAATATAATATAATTCACAAAATTATTGAGTGAATATGGCGGGAACAGTTTACATCGTCGGGGCCGGGCCGGGTGATCCCGGGCTATTGACGCTCAGGGCCTACCGCCTGTTGCAGCAAACCGACGCGGTAGTGTATGACCGGCTGGTCAACTCTGAGGTCATAGCGCTGATTGCGCCGGGTGTCATCCGTGTTTTTGCCGGAAAGTCGTGTAACCGGCACAGCATGACGCAGGAGGAAATCAACCATACCCTGCTGGCACTGGCACGAAAGAAAAAGCATGTGGTGCGGCTCAAGGGCGGCGACCCGTTCATATTCGGGCGCGGCGGCGAGGAAGCCGAATTTCTGGCGCAGCATGGCATCGCTTTTGAGATCGTCCCCGGCATCAGCGCCGCCGCCGGATGCGCCGCTTACGCCGGAATCCCGCTGACCCATCGCCAACTGGCGAGCGGCGTGCGCTATGTCACCGGCCATCGCCAAAATGACGACAAGCTGGCGCTCAACTGGGCCAGTATGGCCGATGCCGATACGACGCTGGTCATCTATATGGGGCTGGGCAATGCCGACACTATCCGGCGCGAGCTTATCTCACACGGGATGGACGCCTCCACGCCGGTCGCCGTTATTTGCGAAGGCACGACGCCGCATCAGCGACGCCATATCACCACGCTCGGGCAACTGGTACAAACGATTGCGCGGGAGCGGATTGAGCCGCCCGCCACCATCATCATCGGCAGGGTCGTGGCGCTGGCAGGCACGATGGACTGGTTCGGCATGGATACGCTGCCTGTTCGCAAAGCGCTTTGAGGCTATTTTTCTGCCTTCACCCGCTCCATCGTTATCCGCCCCAAACCCGTATCGGCATAGGCGGAAAGCGGGAAGAGCGAAAGCCCCGGCGCGCTATTGATCCGCACACGCGGCTCGCCATCCTCATATTCCTTCTTTTCTTTTTCCGTAAACCCCGCCAGCAATTTCCGCGAGGCATCCACCTGCACGCATTTACCCGTGCATGATGTATTATGGCGCACCGGGACAAATTGCAGCCCGGTCAGGCGGCGGGCGTCATAGATGGAAACAGCGTAAGGCACACGCCCCTTTTCATCTTCCATTGCGGCGCGCAATCCCGCCAGCATCGTCAGCGGATCAATCGCCGCGTCTTTGAGCGCCTGCTCCACATCGGGCCGCACGTCGCGGTTATCCGGCGGGGTAACCACCGCCGCAATCACCCTGCCCTCTTTATCATAACGCACCTCAGCCCGGCGCTGCTTATGGGAATAGACAACATGATAGGTGAAATGCTGCGGCACATAGGAGATAACACCCCTGCCGCGCCGGATCAGCCCGGCGCTCTCCGCCGTGCGCCGCTGCTTCTTGAAAATACGGGCAATGCCGGAGGTTTTCGCGGAGAACACCGCCTTGTAATGCTCCGCCTCCTGCTCCCAGATCAGGGTGAATTTAGCGATACGGATACCGTTCCAGTACAGGCGGTAATTCGCCTCCTCGCGGAACTGCTCCGCGCCGCTACCCCGCACTGTCACCACCGCCGCCCGCGCTCCGCATGGCAACAGGAGCGCCACAAGCAGGCAACAGAGGACTAAACGCATATCCCGCCCAGCAGTTCGCGGAAAAACTATTTTGACGGGTGATTTTGTCGTTGTTTTTGTCCTCGAATCCTCATGTACCTTCACGTACACTCCGGTTCTGCGGACAAAAACGCCTGAAAAT
>JAKFYP010000168.1 GCA_021730835.1 Alphaproteobacteria bacterium | reverse complement strand
TTTTCGCTTCGACGATCACCGAAATCGCGTCACGTACATGCCAGTTAGTGATCGGCTTGCTCAGATATCCGGCAAAACCGATGGCCTCCATACGCTGCTTGTCGCCGCGATTGGGGGCCGAGGTAAGCATTAACAAGGGTATATCTCGCGTATTCGGGTTCTTCTTCATCTGCTCGCCCAGTTCCGCCCCGTCCATGCCCGGCATCATGAAATCCAGCACCGCCACGTCGAAGCGATTATCCCCCTCAAGCAGAGCAATCGCCTGCTGCGATCCAGCCGCTTCCACCACCTCAATGCCACAAGGCGTCATATGCTCGCGGATGATTGTGCGCGCCGCCTTGTTATCGTCCACGACCAGCAGCCGCAACCCCCTGAGAATCCCATGATCCGGCATCACCAGATTTTCCGTGCCGGTTACGTCCTCCTCCAGCACGATATCAAACCAGAAAGTCGAGCCGACGCCGTAAGTGCTGTTGACGCCGATATTCCCCTCCATCATCCGGCAAAGCTCGCGGCAGATGGAAAGCCCCAGCCCCGTGCCGCCGAATTTGCGGGCGGTGGACTGATCAGCCTGACTGAATTTATTAAAAATGAGCTGGGTTTTATCGGCAGGAATACCAATACCGGTATCCTCCACCTCGATATGGAATTTTAGCTTCCCTTCGCTCTTTTCACATTCCAGCGACAACAGGACATGGCCGTTATCGGTAAACTTGATGGCGTTATTAATCAGGTTATAGAAAATCTGGCGCACCCGCCCCGGATCACCGATGGCATAGCACGGCAGGGAAAGCGGATAATTGAGCAACAGTTCAATACCTTTCTCCGTCGCCTTGAAGACCATCATTTCGCAGACTTCCTCGCAGAGGGTCTGTAAGTCAAAAGAGATATGCTCCAGTTCGATCTTGCCCGCTTCGATCTTGGAGAAGTCCAGAATATCGTTGATAATTTGCAGCAGCGCTTCGGCGGAATGCACCACTGTCTCGGCGTAACTGCGCTGGATCGGCTCAAGCCCCGTATCCAGAAGCAAATTGGTCATGCCGATTACCCCGTTCATCGGCGTGCGGATTTCATGGCTCATATTGGCCAGAAATTCCGATTTCAACCGGACAGCTTCCTCCGCTTCTTCCTTGGCCGCCGCCAGATCGGTGTTTTTCTGCGCCATTTCCATCGCTTGCCCGTGCAACATTTCTTCGGCCTGCTTGCGCTGAGTGATGTCGCGGATGGATCCGACCATACGCACGGGCCTTCCCATTTCGTCGCGCACAGTGGTGGCCTTGGCGCGAAACCAGCAATATTCCCCTGACTTGCGCCGCAACCTGAATTCGACGTTAAACGGTTCATTGCTCCTGAAATGCGCTTGCGTCGCATCGTTAAGCGCCTCCGCGTCCTCGGGATGCAGGCGGGACAAAAATTCCTGATGGCCGGAGGTGATTTCGTTTTCCTCATAGCCCAGCAGTTTTTTGTATTGCGGCGACCAGTATTCCGTGTCGGCTACCATATCCCAGTCCCAGATACCGTCATTCGTGCCCTCAATCGCCAGCATAAAACGCTGCTCGCTTCTGGTAAGGTTATCGGCAACGCTGATTCTTCTGACGCTGAGCAGGTAGATAAAGCACCCCATCAGGCACGACATGGAAAAGCCGATGGCAACACAAAGAATCTCCGCATTTTTGATGCGGGCAATCTTCGCCGCATACTCCCGGGCATCCAGATCAATCGCCGCCACGCCTACGAAACCACCGGCGCTGTTGTGAAAAGGCACATACGCGGAAACAAACGTACCCCAGCGATCCGTCGTCGGATTGGGATCGAATGATGGCCGCCGGTTACGCAGAGCATCCTGCAAGGCAGGCATATCCGCCGCCTCATCGTATTTATCCATAATATGCGATTTTGTCTCCACCCCGTCCTCGATGATTCCGGGCGGCGTGGGATCAAGGATAAAATACACCCCGTCATCACGCAGGATACAGGTATAGACATAGCGGATGTTACGAAACGTTTTCTGAATTCTGCCCAGACGCACAATCTGCCCGAGATACTCCGGTGAATCCTCCTGCGTGCGTGAGGTAAACGTCATGTGCAAATCGCCGTCCACTTCACCGGCTGCGGCGCTGGCCAGAGCGAGCAAATGTTCTTCCATATCGCCTTCAAGCGCCTTGAGGGCGAAAAAATACAGCACATAACTGCTGGCCAGCACCGCGACGAACGCAAGCGCGCCGGATAAAAACGCAATCCTGAATGGCTGCCTGTGAAGTATCATAGGGTCAACAGCATCTTTTCGCCGATCATTCAGTCCAGGAAATCCCCGCAAGGGTCCGCTTCCCGTTATTGGCGGGAAGCGCGGCGAACATCATATTCATTTTGTAGCGACCCCTCAGTTTCGCGCTGAAAAATATTGTTTTTTCTATGGGAATGGCAAAGAAAAACTGATTTTGCTTAACCTTAGCAATACATACCCCGGTGACTATTGAAAAAATATCACGCATTCACGATGCGGAGGAAGGCGGCATGCTGCCTGACTCGACGCGTTCTTTCAGGTTGGCCAGCCCTTTTTCAAACTGCCCACCCACCATTTTCTCGCAGTTGAAGATCAGGCCCATCGCCTTGCCGATAAAGTTATTCTTCCCCGACATACTCCACGTCACAATCGTCTGCCCGCCTTCAGGATCGAAATTGAATTCCGCCACGCTGGTCGCTTTCATGGGTTTGAGAAAATCCAGCCGCAGGCGAATCAGGCCGGGCGCGTTGCTTTCTACAATCGTCATGCTGCCCTTGCCTACTTTGGCGTTGCCGTCCCAGTGAGCGATAGCCCCCACTCCCGAGGGCGGCCCCTCAAACCGCATGTTTGCGTTGGGATCGAGCCTGACCCAGGGCGACCACGCCTCCCATTTTCGCAAATCATTGACCTCAGGGAATATGGCTTCCGGCTTCACCGCCAGCAGGGCCGAGCGGGTAATACGGAAATCCCCCGGCTGCATCGCCGCCATGACAAGGAAAAAAACAAACACGAAAGCCAGCGCGGCAAGGATAATATCAAACACAGTGATTCCTCCTGAATTTATAGCTGATTGAGTTTATGCTTGCGCACAAACGATACGCCGCAGTCGCGGGCGATGGCCGATTCAGTTTATGCATCATCATAAAGTCAATCGGCTATATCTTTAGCCGGATTATCTCCTATTGCAC
>JAKFYP010000139.1 GCA_021730835.1 Alphaproteobacteria bacterium | reverse complement strand
CGAAGCGAATCCCGCTGTAGCGTGAGCGCAAGCGGGTGAAGCTGAGTCGTGGGGGGCATACCCCCCCCACCGAATCGCCTTCGGATTGCATCCTCCGGCTCTTCGACTCCCCCCCAAGGGGGGGGGGAGTGGTGATCACCTGCTTTCGTACTAGACCGGAAAATCAAAGCTCGCCGGAGTATACGGGACAATCAGAAAATGATTCGGTATTACATAACTTTCCTACCAGATATGGCTCACGCATGCCAGCCATACCGGCAGCCCGGCCCAGGCGTTGCTTTTAAAGACGGCGAGGCAACTGCCGGGGTCGTCGAGATCGACCCGCCTCACCTGCCAGCCCAGATGAATCGCGGCAACGGCAATGAGCGAATAATACAGCGCGCCCGCCCCGGCCAGCGCGCCCGCCAGCGCCAGCATCGCCACGAAAAGCACGTAAAACCCGCTCACCCACGCTTTGCTACGCTCACCCAGCGCCAGCGCGGTGGAGCCGATCCCGGCCAGCGCGTCATCCCGCTTATCCTGATGCGCGTAGATGGTGTCATAGCCCAGCGTCCAGCATATGCCACCCAGATAAAGGCACAGCGCGGGCGGGCTGATCGTGCCCGTCACCGCCAGCCAGCCAAGCAGCGCCCCGGCGTTAAACGTCAGGCCGAGGAAAAGCTGTGGCCAGTGGGTAATGCGCTTCATGAACGGATAAAGCGCCACGGGTATCAGCCAGCAGGCCGAGGCGAAAAACACCTTTGTTCCCAAATACCACGCCACCAGCGCCGCAATACAAATCAGCACCCCCAGCAACGCTACGGCCTGCGCAACGCTCAACTCCCCCGAGGCCAGCGGGCGGGAGGCGGTGCGCGCAACCTGCCGGTCAAGTTCACGGTCGGCGAGGTCGTTGACAATGCAGCCCGCCGAGCGCATCACGACCGCGCCAAGGGCGAATACCGCCAACAGTGTGAGCGGGAAGTTATCGGAGGCCAGTGTCACGCTCCACCAGCACGGCCACATCAGCAGCCAGATACCGACCGGCTTATCGAGCCGCATCAGCCGGACATACGAAGAAAGAGTTGCTTTTGGCCGGTCCATGGATTTAGGTGAGAGGCCAGATAGTGTCGTCACGAGGTGGAGAATGTGGCGAAAATGGCCGTTTTGTGAGCAGCGGAATGAGCGTACATTGACGTACGTGACATGAGCAGCGCAGCAAAACTGCCATTTGCAGACCATTAAACATCTTGTGACGACACTATCTGACACAGGAAAACCGATGCCCCTACCCTACCCCATGATACGGCTTTATGTCGAGCAGGACTTGCCGCCGGGCGGGATGGTGACGCTCGACGAGAAGCAACTGCATTACGCGCTGCATGTGCGGCGCTGCCGTGAGGGGGCGTCTATCGCGGTATTCAATGGCAGGCACGGCGAATGGCACGGCACGCTGGAACTAACAGGTAAAAAACACGGGGTTATCCGTCTGGAAAAACAGTTCCGCCCGCACGCCGCCGCGCCGGATATCTGGCTGCTCTTCGCGCCGCTCAAGCATGGGCCGGTGGATTACCTCGCGCAGAAAGCCGCTGAAATGGGCGCAAGCCGCCTTGTCCCGGTGGAAACCGACCATACGGCGGCGACCCGTATTAATCTGGAGCGGCTACGCGCCAACGCCATTGAGGGAGCCGAGCAAACCGGCAGGCTCGATGTGCCCGAGATTGCGCCTTATGCGAAGCTGGAGCAGGTGCTCGGTGAATGGGACACGGGCCGCGTGCTGATTTACGGCGATGAGCGCGGCAAGGGCGTGCATCCGGCACGGCTTTTGCCGGGACTGAGGACGCCCGCCGCCCTGCTGATCGGCCCGGAAGGAGGTTTCTCCGGGCGCGAGCTTGAACGGTTGCGCAAAAAGGAGTACGCCCGTGCGATGACCCTTGGCCCGCGCATCCTGCGGGCCGATACGGCGGCGATTGCCGGTCTGGCCTGCCTGAATATCTGGCTGGGCGACTGGGAAATACCGCCCGATTTCAGGCAGGAACCTGTATGACCCATATTGTTACCCTGCTCACCACGCTGATCCGCGAACGAGGCGAGGAGATCGAGGCATGGCTTGCGGCGCGCTTCGCCGAAACGCCGCCGCCTTTTTACGCGTCGGTGGATCTGCGCCATGCCGGGTTCAAGCTCGCCGCCGTTGATACCAATTTGTTTCCCGCCGGGTTCAATAACCTGTCACCCGCCGGGCGCGAGCGTGCCGCCATGCGTACCGCCGCTTACATGAGGAGCGCCTGTGCGGGCGTTGAGCGGGTGCTTATTATCCCGGAGAACCATACGCGCAATCCGGGCTATATCGAAAATCTCAGCGCCCTGATTGATATTTTTACCCGGGCCGGATTTAAGGTGCGGCTGGGCCGCCTCAGCGAAGACACGCAGGCGGTGACGCTTGAGGGCAACGGGCATACGCTCATTTCTACCCCGATTGAGCGCCACGGCAAGCGTATCATCACACAAGACGGATTCGACCCGGATTTTATCCTTGCCAATAACGATTTTACCTCCGGCGCGCCGGAAATTCTCTGCGGCATCGCCCAGCCAGTCGTGCCCAAACCGGGCATGGGCTGGTATCGCCGCCGTAAAAGCATTCATTTCGCCGCCTATAAAACCGTTACTGAATCCTTCGCCCACCGGTTTGGCCTTGACGCATGGCTGCTGTCAGCATTTTTCCATCAGTGCGGCAAGGTGAATTTCCGCGAGCGTTCCGGGTTGGAATGCGTGGCGCTGGGGGTAGAGAAAATCCTGCACGCCACCCGTGAAAAATACGCCGCTTTCGGCATCGCCGATACCCCCTATGTTTTTATTAAATCGGATATGGGAACTTACGGAATGGGCATGATGATCGCCCATAGCGGCGAGGATATTC
Source organism: Alphaproteobacteria bacterium (assembly GCA_021730835.1). Taxonomy (GTDB): domain Bacteria; phylum Pseudomonadota; class Alphaproteobacteria; order Rickettsiales; family UBA998; genus JAKFYP01. The sequence goes on along the minus strand of JAKFYP010000139.1, from coordinate 311 downwards.
TGGAGATGAATAAAAAAACCCGCCACAGCATGGATACGATCCGCGACCGCACCGCCAACACGGAAGTCATTATTCAGGAGGGCATCCCGACGATTGACCGAGCAGACGGAAAACCGGCTGAGCCGCTGCTCTATCTGGTGGACGGAGAGGTCGTTGACGGCGTCTGGCGAGCGCATGCAGGGCGTGGCCATGAGAAAAGCCTCAACACGCCGGGCATGGAATTTTTGCCGCCTGGCGGAGATACGCCCCCCGGCCCGGCAGCACTGGTAGCCCGCCTCGCCGCCCTCGCCGCCGCAAGAGAGCATTACCCG
>JAKFYP010000100.1 GCA_021730835.1 Alphaproteobacteria bacterium | reverse complement strand
GCTGGTGCTCGACGAACCGGCGCAAAATCTCGATGTCACCGGCCAGCTTTCGTTTTACAAGCTGCTGGAGCGGGTCTACAGGGAACGCGGCGTCGGCATTCTCATGGTGTCACACGATCTGCATATGGTAATGGCCTCAACAAAACAGGTTGTCTGCCTGTATCACCATATCTGCTGCTCCGGCGAACCGCAGGCCGTCACCAAAGACCCGGAATTCATTTCACTGTTTGGCAATGATATGGCGAAGATGATGGCGGTCTACCAGCATAGCCATACGCACGGGCACTGACGGGAAACGGAAAAAGAGAGTGGAAATACGGATGAAGCGCCGCTAATATAGCTAATTACCTTTATGCTTGCGCATAAAGGTAATGCGCCGCATAGGCGGCGCGCCCGCAGTCGCGGGCGATAGCCGATTTGATTGATGTGCAGTTATAAAGCTAATCGGCTATTAGTACTCCAAGCCCTTTGCCTATTGCCCATTATGCTCCTTGATCCCTTCATCCTTCGCGCTCTGGCAGCCGGTATCGGCGTTGTGCTCGTCGCCGGAGTCATGGGCTGCTTCGTCGTCTGGCGGCGCATGGCCTATTTCGGCGACTCGCTGGCTCACAGCGCCTTGCTCGGCATCGCGCTCGGCCTGCTCACCGGAATGGGCGTCACCCCCGGCACGATCATCGTCTGCTCGGTCTTTGCCGGAATCCTCGTCTGGCTGCAACAAAAGCGCGTGCTGGCAACCGATACGCTGCTTGGCATCCTCGCCCATGCCGCCCTGTCCATCGGCATGGTCGCCATCAGCTTTCTGCATCAGGGGATCAACCTGCACGCCTATCTGTTCGGCGACATCCTGACCGTCACCCCGCAGGAATTATACTGGGTTTACGGCGGCGGCATCGCTACGCTGGCCCTGCTGCTGTTCAACTGGCAATCGCTGGTGTTGATGACAATCCACGAGGATCTGGCACGGGCGGAAGGTGTGCGCACTTTTCGCACGCATCTGCTGTTTATGTTTCTGATGACGATCATGGTGGCCATTTCCATCCGTATCGTCGGCATCCTGCTGATTACTTCCATGCTGATTATCCCGGCGGCAACCGCCCGCCAGCTCTCGCGTTCGCCGGAAGTAATGGCCGTCGTCGCCGTGCTGATGGGCATGGCGGCGGTCATCTGCGGCATCCTTGGCTCCCTGCGCTTCGATACGCCCTCCGGCCCCAGCATCGTCAGCGCCTCGGCGCTGATCTTCGCGGTATTCTTCCCCGTGGCGCTGATCGCTCAGAAGCGCGGAGTATATCGCGTGGGAAACCAGAAAAAATATGAGGGTATTAAGTAAATAATGATGCAATCCGACAGCCTACAAATACGGATTCGGCTTGTTGAGGTAATTCTGCACGTAATCCTTCACACCGTCCTCAAGCGAATGGAACGGCCTATCGTAACCGGCGGCGCGCAAGCGTTCCATATTGGCCTCGGTGAAATACTGGTAACGTTCTTTCAACTCGATCGGCATGCTTTCATAGATAATCTGCGGTTTTTTATCCAGCGCTGTGAACAGGGCGTTGGCGAGGTCGGCGAAGCTACGCGCTTTGCCGGTTCCCACGTTGTACAGACCGGAGATATCCGGGTTTTCAAGGAACCACATCACCACATCCACGCAATCTTTCGCATAGACGAAATCCCTCAACTGCCCGCCATCGGGATAATCGGGATGGTAGGATTTAAACAGATGCACCGGCCTGCCTGCCTGCGCATGCGGGAAAATCCGTGCCAGTACGCTTTTCTGGTCGCCCTTATGGTATTCATTCGGCCCGTAGACGTTGAAAAACTTCAGGCCGACCGACTGCGCCGGTTGCTTCTCACCGCGCTCAATGGTGCGGGCGACATAATAATCGAAGGTGCATTTGCTCCAGGCGTAGGTATTGAGCGGCCTGAGCTTGCCGAGATATTCCGGGGATTCTTCGTCGATGAACCCATGCTCGCCCGCCCCGTAGGTCGAGCCGGAGGAAGCGTAGATCAGGCGCTTGCGGTTCTCGGCGCACCAGGCGCGGAGTATCTTGGGAAGGGTGAAATTGGTCTCCACCAGTAAATCGGCGTTGCGCTCGGTGGTCGAGGAAATCGCCCCGAAATGAAAGATAGTGTCAATGGTCTCACTCATCGCCTCCATCCAGTAAAACAGCTCGGTCGGGGAGACAATCTCATCCGCCGGATGGCCGGTCAGATTGCGCCATTTATCGCCGTTGCCGAAAAAATCACATACGGCAACGCGGGCGCTCGGGTAACGCTCACGCAGCGCCGCCGCGACATTGGAGCCGAGAAACCCCGCCCCTCCCGTAACCAGATATGTTTTGCTCATGCTGAAATACCAATTAAATGACAATCCTACGCTTTTCTGATAGCAGTTGCAGGTGAAAGAAGGATTAACAAACCCGGTTATCCGCTACAAGGAGGTTCAGACGATGCAAAAAGACAACAGGTTTTTCGAGGATATGGCCCGCATGGCATCCGGGGCGACCGGCACATTGTTCGATATGAAGCGGGAATTCGAGGCGGCGATTGCGGCGAAATGCGAGCAATGGTTCCATAAAACCGGCATGGTCAGCCGCGAGGAATTCGAGACGGTGCGCGAGATGGCGCAAAAAGCCCGCGAGGAAAACGAGGCGCTCAAAGCCCGGCTCGATGCGCTGGAGAAGAAAAAAAGCAAGCAATCCTGACCCGTGGCGGATATTCCTTTTATACTGGCTTCCGCTTCGCCGCGCCGCCTCGACCTGCTCCGGCAGGCGAGGCTGGAGCCGTTGGAAATTATCGCTCCCGCCGTTGACGAGACGCCCCTGAAAGAGGAATTGCCCCGTCCTTACGCGGCCCGCATGGCGGCGGAAAAGCTGGATGCGGTGAAAGATCGCTATCCGGGGGCGGTGATCCTCGCTGCTGATACGGTGGTTGCCTGCGGGCGGCGGATTCTGGGCAAGCCCCGGGATGAGGCGGCGGCAAGAAAATTCCTCACACTGCTCTCCGGCAGGCGGCATCGGGTCATCACCGCCGTAGCGATGGCTGATGGAAAAGGCAATACCCGAGAAAAGCAGGTGATGACACAGGTGCAGTTTCGCCGCCTGACGGAGCGCGATATCGGCTTTTATATCCAAAGCGGCGAGTGGGAGGGCAAGGCCGGTGGATACGCCATTCAGGGCATGGCGGCGCGGTTTGTGACGCGCATC
>JAKFYP010000096.1 GCA_021730835.1 Alphaproteobacteria bacterium | reverse complement strand
AAATGGCCTGACTTTGCTCAGCGCCGAACGCACCGTCCTTAGCCGCATTAAACAATGTGGATACCTTATCGTCATCCACGAACAGGGTTTCCGTGCCCGTCAGGCTGTCCAGCCCGAAATACTGAGCCAGAAGCGTTGCTCCGGCTGAAACGGCGCCGCCCAATAATGCTGTCGTGAAATTCCCCATATTCTCTTTGCCGACCCTTGCGGTAATACGATTCCTAACACTACCACTATAGCAGATCATTATGACGATTTGATGACAACAATCCTGTTTTCATGGGAGAAAAAAGCCTTTCGCAGCCGTTGTCATTTGAAAATAACGCTCAGTAATTCCAAATAAAACCGGATGTATGACGCAATTGTCATCAAACTGTAACAATTCTGTCTTATAATGAAGGTTGAAAGGTAGTCTCTCATGGTTTTTGAACCGGGCCAATCCCCCGCTCCTCAGCATGACAGCGCAAAAATCGCTGCGATGACGCCGATGCTGGACAACTTCACGGAAAAGTTGATCAAAAGCGTGGATGACTTCATCAATGGCATTATTTATAAGGTCGGCGGTGCACTGGATCGCGTAACCGATAGCGCGAGGGCAAGCGCCGTAGACGGGTTAAACAAAATTAGTGATTCCGTCAGTCGCGGCTTTAACGCAACGGTTGATATGGCCGCGCATCCCGGCGAAACGCTCGGACGCGCAAAAGATGCTCTGACTCCTTCGCTGGGACAGGGCAAAATGCTGGCCAAAGATATTGGTGATCCCGGCGCTGATCCTGTCGGCAGTACCGATAAATCCGCTCCAGGCGTTACCGCACCGAGTATTTCACCTGAGCAGCGTCTGGCCACACAGTTTCGGGCAGAGCAGGGTATGGGCGGCGTATCGTGCGATGCCGCCGATCTGGGTGAGTTTTCTCCGTCCAGTTGCCCCAATCTGGCTTATAATCGCGGAGCGCAGCAAATGAGCGTGTAATTTCGCCCCCCTCCCCGATATCTGCCTCTTCAGATTCCCTTTTCCTTTGACATTTCCGCCGTATTTCCGTTACCTGAGCATATGAATCAGCAGGTGCGCAAAGTCGTATTTCCCGTGGGCGGGCTGGGGACGCGGTTTCTCCCGGCGACCAAATCCATGCCCAAGGAGATGTTGCCGGTGGTTGATAAGCCGTTGATCCATCATGCTTTTGAAGAGGCGCTGGCAGCGGGGATCGAACAATTTATCTTTATCACCGGCCGCAACAAGGACGCCATAAACAATCATTTCGACCATGCCTATGAGCTGCAATCCCTGCTCAATGAGATAGGCCGGGAAAAAGAGCTGGCCTATACGCGGGACTGGATGCCCGCGCCGGGCAACGCGATTTTCATCCGTCAGCAAGAGCCGCTCGGTCTGGGGCATGCGGTCTGGTGCGCCCGGCATGTAGTGGGAAATGAGCCGTTCGCCGTGATGCTGGCCGATGATCTCGTGCTTGGCCCCCGCCCCTGCCTTGCCCAGATGATGGAGGTTTACGCGGAGAAGCCGGGTTGCAACCTGCTGGGAGTTGAGGAAATTCCGCTGGAGCGCAGCGTGCGTTACGGCATTTTAGATATTGCCGAGGATTACGGTAAGCTTGTCCGGGCAAGCGGGCTGGTGGAGAAGCCAAAGCCGGAGGTGGCCCCTTCGACGACCGCTATTATGGGGCGATATATTTTGCAGCCGGGGATATTTCGCCATCTGGAGGAAACCGGCAAAGGCAGCGGCGGCGAGATTCAACTGACCGATGCCATCAACCGCATGACTGCGGAAACTCCTGCGTATGGATTCCGCTTTGACGGCAAGCGGTTTGACTGTGGTGAGCGCGCCGGGTTTATCGAGGCTAACGTTGCCTACGCGCTCAAAGTGCCGGGCTTGCGGGAACAGGTGCTGGAGAAATTGCGGGCAATGCTGGATGCAGAAGATCATGCGGGCGATACGGAGCGGCAAGCCTTGCTTGCCAGATAGCGTCGAACCCGTGCTCAATCACCCGCCCTGCCGGTGCAAAGGCATGGATCATGCTAAGCATCCCCCTTCCCTCCCCCCGGTAATCGCCAAAAAAAGCAAGGTGTTGCGGCTGACCGTCCCAGTTAAATAGCCCGATGTCGCCGCAGCGTATCCGATGGGAGGAAATTTCCCACAGCGCCGCGCCAAGCCGCTGCTGCATATACGCACCGTCGGGAGCCTTGCTATATTGCCGCTCATCCCAGAGATACAGCGGCGTCTGATCACGGGCGCTCAGATGCAATGCCCCCGCCACACCCATCAGCAAGCCGAGGCAATCCACCCCGCCGGAATGCGAGGCGGTGCGCCTGTTGCGGCCCTGATGCTTAAAACGCGTACCGAGCCAGCTTCGCGCCTCAGCCGTGATGTCCCTGCCCGTAATCGCCATGATTTTGTATTACGCAGCGGGCTATGGACAGGAAGTGAAGCGCTACTCCGGTAGCCTGGCATTTCCTGTTTTGTCCAGAACGAATGCCGGGTTCCAGGCTACCTCCCATGCGTAACCATCGGGATCAGCGAAATAACCAGCATAACCGCCCCAAAATACTGCCTGCGCCGGTTTAAGGATTCGTGCGGCGGCACTTTCGGCATGCGCCCATCACATTATCAACTTCATCGCGTGTGTGAGCATTATAAGCCAACGTGATACCACTGAACTCCGGCTTTCTGTCGGGCAGGCCGCAATCCGCCGCCAGCGTGGAGAAGCTCCATAGCGCCAGCACTATGCCGTTTAACTGAATGAAGCTGATATGCTCGTTTCCGGCAGGTGATTCCTGCCATCCCAGCCCTTTGAGATAAAATCGCCGCGATTCGGCAAGGTCACCTGTGCGATAACCAGAAAGAACATCCGAGAAGCTAAGAAAGCGGAAGCTGATGTGATATGGTAACCTGATTACCCACAATTCACCGCTCCCCTCTTGAGGGAGAGCGGAGTATCATGAGTAATCAGAATATTCTTTGGATTCTTTTTTTCAAGCCCACCTCATCCACCACGCCGACAGGCAGGCCGAGGCAATCACAGCCTTTTCCTTTAAGCCGCGCCTGATGGTGAAACGGCGTACCGATCCATGTTCGGGCTTGGGTAACGAGGCTCTGATGCATTTTGAGTGGGTAGGTGTTATGGATGGCTCACCAGCGAGAGGAGAGATTCATCATGCAGGAAGCGATATTTACGGCGGCATTGGGGGTTGAGAGTGCGTGGTTTGTGGAGTTTGT
>JAKFYP010000180.1 GCA_021730835.1 Alphaproteobacteria bacterium | reverse complement strand
ATCTGCCGCAACAAGCCTTTCGTCAGGGTATCGGCCCGAACCTGCATCGCCTTGTATTCGTGCTCCTTGCAAAACTCCCGGATGCCCTCCGCTTTTTCGCAGGCGGTTTTCAGCAACGATGCGGCTATCTCGGGATTTTCCGCCTGAAGTCCTTGCGCGCTTGCGATGTTTTGCGCGATGTTCATAGCATCCAGCGCTATATTGGCTGCGTCGCATACAACCATTTCCTTACCGGCAATGGATACCGTTTCATGATTCTCACGGAGTTCAATCAAGGCATTTTCGGAAAGAGCGTTAAGCTTGACATTCAGATGTGAGGCAAGAGGACTGGCAAAACAAAGCCAGATAGCTTGCGTTTCAGAAAGCAGAAACTCCGGATTATGGGGTTGAGTAGAAGAATGTTTTTTTTGGCGCATGTTTTCTTCTTTTTTTATTTTAGCGCCAATGTTAGCCTGAAACAGGCTGTGTGTCAAAAAGTGAGGAAATCATCACCTCCCCATAGCGGACTAACCATACCTGACTTCCAGCACCTCATAATATTTCGAACCGCCGGGCGCGGCGACTTCCACGCTGTCCCCGGCCTGCTTGCCGATTAAAGCGCGGGCGATCGGCGCGGCGATGGCCAGCTTGCCCGCCCTGATATCGGCCTCATATTCACCGACGATCTGGTAAGCGACTTCTTCCTCGGTATCCTCGTCAATGAGGCGCACTTTCGCCCCGAATTTGATGGTGTCGCCTGAAATCAACGAAATATCAATCACTTCGGCGCGGGCGATCTTATCCTCAATATCCTGTATCCGGCCTTCAATGAAGCTCTGCTTTTCCCGCGCCGCGTGATACTCGGCGTTTTCCGACAGGTCGCCATGCTCCCGCGCCTCGGCAATCGCCTTGATGATAGCAGGACGGTCTTCGGTCTTCAGTTGCTTCAGTTCGGCTTCCATCGCGGCGAAGCCTTCTGTGGTTACGGGGAATTTATCCATATGGCTATTGGGTCTGGTTGAACGCGAGCTAGATAGTGTCGTCACGAGATGGAGAATGTGGCGAAAATGGCTGTTTTGTGAGCAGCGGAGTGAGCGTACATTGACGTACGTGACATGAGCAGCACAGTAAAACTGCCATTTGCAGGCCAGTAAACGTCTCGTGACGACATTATCTAGTATGATTAGCCGGAAACGGCGGGGGGGCGCAACCGGAAAATAACCGACGCCGGTATCAGGCAAAATATTCCTGCAAGGCCCTCACCTCCAGCCCGCCGGTATGCTTGATGGCGTGCATGGCCTTGACCAGCGCCCGCGCACCTTCCATCGTCGTGCAGTAGGTAATACCCCGGTGCAGCGAGGTGCGCCGGATGGAAAAACTGTCGGCGATGGACTGTGCTCCTTCGGTGGTATTGATGACCAGCGCGACTTCCTCATCGGTCAGCAGGTCAACGATATGCGGGCGGCCCTCGCGCACCTTGTTGATATGGCGCACTTCGATGCCGTGGCGCGTCAGCCATTCCCGCGTGCCTCGTGTGGCAACCAGATCGAAGCCCAGCGCCACGAGGTCGGCGGCAACCTGCGTTGAGTGTTCCTTATCGGCGTTGCGGATGGAGATAAACACCGTGCCGTCGAGCGGAATCTTACTGCCCGAGGCCAGATGCGCCTTGGCGTAGGCATGCTCGAAATCGCGGTCAATCCCCATCGCCTCGCCGGTGGATTTCATCTCCGGCCCGAGGATCACGTCAACGCCGGGAAAGCGGGAGAAGGGGAAAACGGCTTCCTTAACCGCGACATGTTTAAGCGCCCGGGTTTCGCTACCCGGCAACTCGAATTTCTCGAGCATCTCGCCGACCATCAGCCGGGAGGCAATCGCGGCGAGCGGCAGGCCGGTGGCCTTGGCGACGAAGGGAACGGTACGGCTGGCTCTGGGGTTGACTTCGAGGACGTAAATTTCTCCGTCCTTGATGGCGAACTGCACGTTCATCAGCCCGATGACATTGAGCGCCTGGGCAAGCCGCACGGTCTGCTCGCGGATTTCGCGGACAATCTCGGGACTGAGCGTATGCGCCGGGATCGAGCAGGCCGAATCGCCCGAATGAATCCCCGCCTCCTCGATATGCTCCATCACCCCGGCGACGTAAACCTGCCGCCCGTCGGCCAGCGCGTCCACGTCCACCTCGGTGGCCTCGCGCAGGAAGGAGTCAATCAGCACGGGATTATCGCCGAAGCTGGCGAAAATTTGTGAGGCGTAGGATTTAAGCGCCTCGGCTTCGTGGATAATCGCCATCGCCCGCCCGCCCAGAACATAAGAAGGCCGCACCACGACCGGATAGCCCATCTGGTTCGCCATTTGCAGCAATTCCTCGCGGCTATGGCAGATATGGTTTTCCGGCTGGCGCAGTTTCAGCGAATAGAGCAATTTCTGGAAACGCTCGCGGTCTTCGGCGAGGTCAATGGAATCAGGCGACGTGCCGATAATCGGGATTTTGGCTTCTTCGAGCGCTTTGGCCAGCTTGAGCGGCGTCTGCCCGCCGAACTGCACGACGACGCCGCGCACGAACCCCTTTTTCTGCTCACAGCGGATGATCCCAATGACATCCTCCGCCGTCAGCGGCTCGAAATAGAGCCGATCCGAGGTATCGTAATCGGTGGAGACTGTCTCGGGGTTACAGTTAATCATGATGGTTTCATAACCCGCCTGCGACAGCGAATAACAGGCGTGCACACAGCAATAGTCGAACTCAATGCCCTGACCGATACGGTTGGGGCCGCCGCCAAGAATAATAATTTTCTGCTTGTCACTGACGGATGCTTCATTTTCCGCCGGGCTAACCCCATCGCCCTCGTAGGTGGCGTAAAGATAGGGCGTCAGCGCCTCGAACTCCCCGGCGCAGGTGTCCACCCGTTTATAGACCGGGCGGATGCCAAGATTATGCCGCAGCGCCGTGACCGTGCTTTCCTCATGCCCGGTCAACTCGGCAAGGCGAGCGTCGGAGAAGCCGTATTGCTTGAGTTTAAGCAGCTCATGGGTATTGGCGGGTAATTCATGGGCACGCAGTTTTTCTTCCATTTCCACGATCTCGTGAATCTGGCGCAAGAACCACATATCGTAGGCGGTGATGCTGTGGATTTCCTCAATCGGCAGCTTGTGGCGAAACGCCTGGGCGATAGTCAGGATACGCCCCGGCTCGGCCCGCGACAGGGCGGTGCGCACGGCATCCGGATTTTCCTCCGCGCCGGGAATGTTTATCTCGTTTAAGCCGGTCAGCCC
>JAKFYP010000148.1 GCA_021730835.1 Alphaproteobacteria bacterium | reverse complement strand
ATAGGCTGTATCAATGGCTTTCTGGATAGCCGCCTTATCATCATGTTTTCCGTCGCCATAAGCGCCGAAATCTTTAACATCGTACCGCATAATGTCCTCCTAATGCGAATTTAGAAAGCCGCCTGCACAGCAGAAACACGAGAGTTTTTCTATATCCGGGATCGGTTGCGCAGGTGGCAACAATTGCATCATGCTCCCCCAATAATTAACCTAAAATTAATAATTACGCGGATTAAAGCCGGTTTTTTCCCAAAAACACTAGCAAATTAGCCGGTTTTCTGCGGATAGCAACAGGAAATCCGTTTTCGTGAAGGGGTTGCTCTGTGGATAACCGCATTAGGCGGTTATTTCTATTAAAAAAATGGAAAATAAAAAATTGAAAAAACCAGCGTGTGTTGCCGTAATGCAACATCAAAACCTAGAGTTTTTGCGGTTTTTACGCGATGGAAAGTAAAGGTTTGAGTATAGCCGATTTACTTATGTGACTGCACATCAATCAAATCGGCTATCGCCCGCGACTGCGGGCGCACCGCCTCACAGCATCCACCTGTGGGATGCTGTGTCATATAAAAAGATGAGCATCCCACAGGTGGATGCTGTGTCTTATGAAGATGAGCATCCCACAGGTGGATGCTCATGCGGCGCACTGCTTTATGCGCAAGCATAAAGGTAATTAGCTATATTTATCCCTTACTATGCTGCCGCAGCAGGGCGAGCACATAGGATAAATTATCGACTTCCTCGTGTTCAGCCTGTGCCAGCATGCGCTGGATCACGTGATTAACGAACACACCCGTGCCCGGCTGGATGCCCTGATGCAGGACGTGGCGCACTGAATGGAGCAACAATCGCACGGCCTTGAACATTGTGCCGGGCAGGCCGGATTTCTCATAAATCGCCCGAAACCCGAGTTTTCCCTTATCCCCGATCAGCAACCGGGCATTGGTCACCGGAATACCGGCCATATTCGCCAGACTGATTTCAAAAAACTCAAGATTTCCATGACACAGTGCGTTAATCACCAGCGCAGCGGTCAGGCGACCATCGGCCTGAAGCTGTTGTACCAGCCGCTCCGTTTCCCGTGGCTCCGGGCTGGCGGCGATCAGGCTGAGCGTGCTTTGTTCCCGCACCTGATAGGTGTTGGCCTCGAGTTGCACGCGGTCAATCTGGTATTTCCTGAGTAATTGCTCCTGAATATCGCCCGAGACAAGGTTGATAAGTTTATCAACAATAGCAACCGGAAGTTGCGGGCGTCGGGCAATATACCCGGCGAGTTCACCATCCCTGCCAGCCTTTACCACCAGTTTATCCAGCGTATCTTCTGAAATGCGTGCGTTGCTATGCTCCAGCACCGCATGAATCACCTCTTTCTGCTCGGTATCCACCAGCGCGCCGGAAACCATTTCCGAAAGTGATTTTCGGCGGCTGATCGCCAGATAGCGCCAGATTTCCTCGCTGTTGCGGATGATGCGGACAATATCCTCATCGCTGAGCACTTCCGACATAGTAAGCACCGGCGTAGCGACCGGTTCCTCGTCGCTGGCCAGTATCAGGATAATATCCTTGGGGATATGGGGGTTGCCTTTCAGGCTTTCAGAAAGGACGGTGCGGATACGTACCGCCGAATCCTTGACCAGCAGGCGGAAAATTTGCTCGGCAAGGGCGCGCTCGGTTTCGCTTAAACGCTCCGATCCGTAATGATCGGCCACCTTGGCGAGAATATCGACCTTGGTTTCTTCCCGGGGATTCTGGAGGAGCCGGTTAACGTCTTCACGGGTTAACGGCTCTCGCTGCTTCGGTTTTTCCTCAGTGGAGGGTGACGCACCCATGTTTGTTTTGCTCCATGATAGAGAGGAAATACCCCATGTTTTCAACTCGCTGATCATAGCCCTCAGAGGTTAGCCGGTCAATCATGCGGCGTGTGAAATCGGGCAGTCGCTTGCTTCCACCCTCGCTTGTCTCCAGAGCGCAACGGTAGACGATCTGCACCGCCTGACAGAAACCCTCAGGCATATCGGATTTTTTGCATAGTGAGCAAAAGGCCAGTTCGCCCGGGTCACGTAGCAAAATCCGTGTATTTTGCAGGGAGATCCCGGCCAGCCGCGCCATGCACATCTCGAAAAAATCGGTTTCACCGAGGCATAGTGCCCGCAAGGCGATTGAATAGTTCAGGCGCTTGTTTTGGTGCATCCGGGTAATCAAATTCTCACGATCCCAGTCGGAGAGCCAGGGTGAGAGGAATTTCAGCATACTGGTGATGCGGGCGGTCTGGGTCTGCTCCCGCGCCACCTTCCAGTTGAAGCGGTAGCGCTTGGTCAACTCATGGGTCAGCCGGTCGGATACCTGAGCGTAGAGCCGCTCGGAGAAATCCGGCGACAGGCCACCCCGGCTGATCAGCGCCTCAAGAATGGGCTGCTCATGGGCATATTCCGCTGTGATTTGCTCAATATCACCTTCGTAGAGCTTCGCCGTGACATTAGCCAGCAGCGAGCCGATAACCTCGATATGACGGGTTTCCACCAGCGCCAGCGCGGCATCGCGGGGCAGGCTGCGCCGTCGGCTGATGGCCAGCCATTTTTTTACCTCCCGCGTCGCTTTGATCAGGCTGATGAGGTCTTCCTCCGATAAAATCAGCGAATGCTCGAGAATGCTCTCTGCAATATCGGCGTCATCGAGCGCCAGTTGCAGCACGATATCGCGGGGCACATGGGGATTATGGCTGAGCTGCTCGGCCAGCGTGCGCCGGATGCTGGCCGAAGTGTCGCGCACCAGTAGCCGGAAAATCTCGATGGCAATCGCTGATTCGCGTTCGGTAAAATTCATCCGGTTAAAGCTGTCCGCCACTTTGGAGGCGATCCGGGTTCTCGCCTCGGTGGAAGGCTCATGAATCAGCCGGGTAATATCCTGTTGGGTAAGGCTCACGGAATTTTTCTCCTACTTATTTTGTCGTGGCAATTGCCAGCCTGTCGTTCCAAATAACCAAACGGGATTTGGAATGACTCTTAGTGACCAGAATAAGAAACTTCCGGGGCAGAGTCGCTTTTTGCCTGATCACCCGATTGTAGCGAAAATTCGTAAACTTTTACTTAACCCAGATTTAAATTTTGGTCGATTCATGTAAAAATAAAGCATTAATTTTTTATTTTTTAACTTACAATGACACATACTATCACTAGTGTCCCAACGTTTGAGTTGAGAGTAGCGTAAGGCGGTTGGATTTTCTAGCATTTTTTGGATTTTTGATTTCCGACGATTTGATTTTGTTTTGGAAATCGGTGCAACTTCGGGTTTTTGCTC
>JAKFYP010000116.1 GCA_021730835.1 Alphaproteobacteria bacterium | reverse complement strand
TGACGCCGTTCTCACGGATGCCCTGCACCTGCCAGCCCGTGCCGCTGGCGACGGTATGGCGCGAGGTAACGGGCATGCTGATGGACAGGTTATTCACATTGCCGGGCAGGGGGCCGGACAACTCGATTTCATGCACGCCCGCAGGCACGACGATTTCAAGGTAACGCTGCGGGTTGGCGCGCATGCGACCGGTTTTTACGCCGTCAATCGTCACCTCTGTGGGTCGCCAGTTCGCCAGCGTGCCCGGCAGCGGCAGGACGCTTCCCGCGCCGCTATGCACTTCCATATGGATGCTCAGGTGATCCGGGCTATAGGCAAAGCGCGTTCGGCTGACGCCGGCGCAGTCGGGCAGGCAGGGCGGCGGCGTGTTGCGATCCTGCTCAAGCTTGTTTTTCAGGTCATTGAGTAGTTGTTGCGGCGGGTACGCATGGATTTCTTCCGCAACCGCCTGCCACGGCGCGGCGAGGGCAAAACCGAATATCAGCAGCATGCTCAGGCTTTGGGCCATGCGCTTTGGCAGCTTCGGCGCTTCCTTCAGGCGGATACCGGATAAAAACAGGATAATGGCAACCAGCAGAAAGGCACGCAGAAAGGCCAGCATTAAATTCAAAAATGGCGGCAGTAGCCAGAGGGTGATATTCTCGGACGGCTCGACCGGGCCGCTCCAGCCCAGTAGCACGGTGTTGCCGCTCCAGTTGGAGACGCCGAAGCCGGTCTGGTTGAGGGCTTTGGGGTCGTACTGGTAGTTCTGTTGCGACAGAATCTTCTTTTGCCGCTCCATTCTCCTGTCCTTATCGGAGTAGTAATCCATCGCCATTGGCGGAGGGGTGGCGGGCATCCCCATTGCCATAGTCGCTTCCGATACACTCGACACCGCTCGCTCTTCCAGTGAAGCGCCGAGTTGCGCGTTCATGCTTTCGTCTCCTGCAAAGCCGCCGTTAAAACGCCCGTCACTCTTCATAGGGGAGTAGTCGTTATATTGCGCAAGCTGGGGGTAGATGGCGAACTTCATATGCTGCACCAAAAACGGAGCCGCCCCGCACACCAGCACGAGCAGAAACACGAAGCGCAGGGTTTTGAGAACGCGATGTCCCCGGCCTTCCCGGACAAAACGCAGCAACCCCATAAAGGCCAGCACCCAAAGCGCGATATGGGTCAGCATGGAAAATTCGGGATGGATCAGGGCCAGCCCGACGCCGGTGACCAGCCCGGCCTGCGGGGAGATCAGCCGGAATGTGGCAATAGTGGCGATCAGGACGAGGAACAGATCAAGCAGCGTCCAGCGCTGAATCCAGCTTGCGGAAACCGTATCCGGGCCGCTGGCGGTCAGCAGCGCCCAGCCCGGCGGCAGGTTGATCGTCATGCCCAGCGAATTGACATCATGCGCCCAGCCAATCGCCGGAAAGCGCAGCGTCGTGGCGGGCATGCGGCTATCGGCCTGCAAATTAAGCGGCCCGGGGCGAATCTCCACGCCGACCGGCTTTACCGGGGCATCGGCTTTCTCCTCCGCTTCCTCGCCAATATCGGGCAGGGTGGTAATCATCTGATCCTGCCCGTTGATGCTGATGCGCCCCGGCTCCATCCCGGCCAGCGCGTCAAGCCGCTTGCTTTCCTTGACCTGCCCGTTGAGGAAATCCTGCGCGGTATAGCCCTTGCCGTCGAAATCGAGCCATAGCGTGCGTTGCAGATACAACTCATCGGGCGCGGCTTCCGGATTGCCCCGGCGGCTTTCCGCCAGCTTCATCGGCTGATCGGGCGCGACGAAATACGCCGGAAGATTGCGCCAGTGCTGCGGCAATTCGGTTTGGGCCGGGTCAACGGCGCTGACGCCTTCCACCTCAACGATACGCAAATGCTCATGCCCCTCGAATACCCATACCTCGCCCTCCTTTTGCCCGGCAGGCAGGCCGATACTGCTGGTCGGGGCCTCATGGCGGGCGTTGATGGAGATATTCCAGCTACCGGGGCGAAGCTGCACGCGCAGTTTGCCGTCACGCTCCAGCCGGGCGGGCAGGCTGCCTTGCACGCTCATCGGGATGAAACCATCCGGAAGAACGTGCTCAAGCATCGCCTCGCGGTTCTTGCCCGATACGGTTAGCTGAATATAGGTCTCAAGGCGCAGGGGAATATCGTCCGTCACCTTGCGGAAGGTCTTTACCTCCAGATGATCGGCGGCGGCGACGGTCTTTTTCGCCTTGCGCTCCGGCCAGAACCGGTTGCCGCCGTCAAGCTGCGGCTGGGAGATTTCCTTGCCGCGCACGCTGATCTCCAGCAAGCCGGTATCCTGTGGCAATAGCAGGGATTCCGGGATTTCATCCCATAAAAATTCGCCGCTGATGGTATGCGACCCTTCGCCCAGCAACACGCCCGGCACGCCGCTTCGCTCCAGCACGGCCAGCGTGTCGCCCTCCTTTTCCACCTGCATCGGCCAGCGCGAGGTATCGCCCGGCAGGATCACCCATGTTTCCTCGCCGTAGGTTTCCGCCTGAAGCCGGAAACTGCCGCCGTCACGGCGCATCTCAAGGCTCAGCCTTCCCGGCCAGATACAGGCGCGCTGCTGGAAATTATTATGCAGAAACGGGCAGGGGGAGGCAGGCTCGCTACCGGCGAATGTCCAGTCAATCCACGGCCTGAGGGAATCAGGCACATCGGCTTCGGTAAAGCGCTCGCGGGCGTCGGCTCCCACGGTCAGCGCGAACAGCAACAGGCAGAACACGGCGATATGCTTCATGGGAACCTCCTGAAGCATAACAGGGAATCACAGGCGTATCGTTTTGGCAAGCGGCAAATGGAGATGGGGACGGCAAAGAAGAAAAAGAAGACAGATTAGCGGTGCTGCTGCCGCCCGGGGCCGGGGTTTTTGTGATTGGGCACGTCGTTCGGGCCGCTGCGGGGAGCAGAAGACCCAAGCCCTTCCTGAATACATTGTTGCAGCGCCTTTTGCATTTGTGCATCCGGGGGAGGAGGTTCATCACCGTGTTCCTCATTATATCGGGCCATGCACTGAGCGGCTAGCGCCCCATAATCTGCACCGGAAGGATATTTGGGCTGTGTTTTTTTATGCCGTCTGACGCCCATTTTCCCGCTTTCCAAATTTTCACGGCTGCGATCCACTATCCCCTGATTTTCCGCTGAAAGCGTTGGCGGCGTATAGGTCGCAGGTTCCTCAAAAGCGGGGCGTGGCCTGATCTGGTTTTGCTCCGGCCCGAGATTGGCGAGCGGGTTGGGGAGGTCGAGCGGGGCGCGGGTGGAAAGACGGGTTTGCACGTTGGTATCAAATGATTGCCCCGCTTCGGCCAGCAGGTCG
>JAKFYP010000090.1 GCA_021730835.1 Alphaproteobacteria bacterium | reverse complement strand
GGCAGAACGATCTCGGGCTGGCGACCGCCAACACGCTGGCGGCGATTCGCGCCGGGGCACGGCAGGCGGAAGTTACTATCAACGGCATCGGCGAGCGGGCGGGCAATACGGCGCTGGAGGAAGTCGTCATGGCGATTGAAACCCGCAGAGACCTGTTCGGCCTGAGCACCCATATCAACACGCGCCATATCATGCGCGCTTCCCGGCTGGTGCAGTCGGTGACCGGGCAGGGCGTGCAGGTCAACAAGGCGATCGTCGGGGCCAACGCCTTCGCGCATGAATCGGGTATCCATCAGGATGGCATGCTCAAACACGCCGGAACCTACGAGATCATGACTCCGGAATCGGTAGGGCTGAGTAAATCCAACCTCGTGATGGGCAAGCATTCGGGCCGCCATGCCTTCCGCTCCAAGCTTGAGGAGTTGGGCATCACGTTGGGCGATAACGCGTTTGAGGATGCGTTTGCCCGCTTCAAGGCGCTGGCGGATAAGAAAAAAGACGTATACGATAACGATATTCTGGCGCTGGTCGGAGCGCGGGCCAATACGCAGGATAAATACGAACTGCGGCAACTGAGCATTACCTGTGGCACGGGCGGCGACCATAAGGCCCGCCTCGCTATCGCCATCGACGGCAAGGAGAAACAGACCGAGACCGGCGGTAACGGGCCGGTGGACGCCATCTTCAACGCGATACGCGACCTCGTGCCCGAGGCCCGCGACGCTATCCTCAAGCTTTATCAGGTGCACGCCGTCACGCAGGGCACGGACGCGCAGGCCGAAGTCACGGTACGGCTCGATGTCGGCGGGGAGATCCTCAACGGCCACGGGCAGGATGTCGATACGCTGGTCGCCTCGGCGCAGGCTTATCTCAGCGCCCTGTGCAAAACGGATACCATCGCCGGGCGCGAGATGAAAACGCTGGTGAAGTGAGGGAGCATGGGTATAGGGGATGGGGTATGTTTTCAATTGAACTTCAGAGAAACAGGCTGAGTCATCGCTTCTTCCACCCCGGTTTCTTGCTAATGTACGCACCTGATAGCGATACAAGAAAAATGATCGAAAGGTTTCTCAAGACCCACCGAAAGTCACCTTCTCTCCATGGTAAGCTATGATCGAAATAATAGTCATGTATGTTAATTCCTATTAACACCAAAGACAATACCGCACACACACAAGCGGCTACAAAAATCGTGCGAAAGAAAAAAATTATTGCCGGATTAGATCGAGTCACAACGCCTTCTTCATTCCCTTATACCCTAAACCCCATATCCCGCCCGGCTGCCCTCGGGTTCGCTGAGCAGACGCGTCAGATATTCGCGGTATGAGTTTTTGCCCAGTTGCCCGGCCAGTTGCAGGAGTTGCGCATCGTCAATAAAGCCCTGCCGCCAGGCGATTTCCTCAATACAGGCGATTTTCAGCCCCTGCCGCGCCTCGATGGTCTGCACGAACTGCGCCGCCGCCAGCAGGGAGTCGAACGTGCCGGTATCCAGCCACGCCACGCCACGCCCGAGTTGTTCCACCTGTAGCATGCCGCGTTTGAGGTATTCTTTATTTACATCGGTGATCTCCAGCTCGCCCCGCGCCGAAGGCCTGAGATTGCGGGCGATGCTGACCACGTTCTCGTCATAAAAATAAAGTCCGGTCACTGCCCAGTTCGAGCGTGGCTGTTTCGGCTTTTCCTCGATGGAGAGTGCCTTGCCATCCTTATCGAATTCCACCACGCCGTAGCGCTGCGGGTCGCGCACATGATAACCAAAGACAATCGCACCTTTCTTCAGCGTGCTTGCAGCATGCGCCAGTTTTTTGGCGATACCGCCACCGTAGAAGATATTATCGCCGAGGATCAGGCAAACCGGCTCATGGCCGATGAATTTCTCTCCGATGAGAAAGGCCTGCGCGATGCCTTCAGGGGCGGGCTGCGGCGCATAGGAAAGCGAAATTCCGAGTTGCGAGCCGTCGCCCAGCATCTCCTCAATCACCGGCACGTCACGCGGCGTGGAGATAATCAGGATTTCCCGGATACCCGCCCGCATCAGGATCGACAGCGGGTAATAGATCATCGGCTTGTCGTATATCGGCAAGACCTGTTTGCTGAGCACTGAAGTCAGCGGCGCCAGCCGCGTCCCCGATCCCCCCGCCAGTATGATGCCCCTCATGTTTTATCCCTGTGTGCATTGATGAAGTGACGACATTACACACAAAACAGACCGATGTCATCGCCCGACTTGTTCGGGCACTCTATCTATATGGATTACCCGCATGAAGCGGGTAATGACAAACGCTTCAATCTACGCCGCCCGGTTCAGAATCGCCTGCCAGTTTTTGCTGCAATGCGTATCTTGTCCCCTACCTCTTCCAGTGTCTGGCTGGCCATCGTGGGAAAACGCATGCCAAAGTCTAATACAGCAGGTGCAGTTGGGATTCCTTTTGCATGCACCTTATCGGAAAGGATTTCGTCTACCTGCTGATGCGTGATGGGAAAACCAAGTTGGCAATAAGTCGTTCATCAATGAGGCGGTGTAGATTGGACCTGAGTGATTCATGATGAGTTCCTGCGCTGTGATTGCATCGCAAAAACGCTCCAGCGTTTCCTGATTGTTAATAACAGCAGGTTGCCTGTCGGCAGCACGACGAAAAGCAGTTTGCATTATTTCTTTTATTGGCTCTCGATACTCGCTCCAGCGTATGTCATCTCCGCCCAGATTGGCTGCTATTTCGTGCCTTCTGTCTTGCTCTGGATCGCC
The DNA here is from genome assembly GCA_021730835.1 of Alphaproteobacteria bacterium. Taxonomy (GTDB): domain Bacteria; phylum Pseudomonadota; class Alphaproteobacteria; order Rickettsiales; family UBA998; genus JAKFYP01. Next base: position 562 of record JAKFYP010000090.1, on the reverse strand, counting down.
CGGACCAAAAAGAGTACGGATTTTATCTTTGACAAACCTCGTCCTGCTTTCTTCCAACTGGTCGAAATACGCATCAACCATCCTATCAGTCTCACCTTGCGTGACCTTGCCCCGTTTCATATATGGATCAGATATTGCACGCTCAGAAAAAAGGTCTTTTACGATGAAAACCTCCAGTGACCCCCAATTTTTTTCGAACGCACTGTCGAGAGCGCTGTACATAATCGTCAACAAAGCGTTTGCCTTTGTCGGGTCAGGTTCTCCCATAACCTGATTAGCCCACTTTCGGATATGACATTGTCACTTATAGATAGTATATGAGAAGAAAAGGCAATACAGGGAGAGTTCCACCATGTGCGGGGATTTGGAATAGCAAAATGTTTCTTGATTACCCACTATACTCCTGTTTAATTTTGTTTTTTTGAGTGTAACGCTACATCTCGTCGATAACGATCATGTCCATGTCCGGCAGATTTTCCGGCAGTTCGCCGCGAATGATCCGCTTGATCTCCTCGCCCGCCGATTGCGTCCAGCGCAGGATGGTCTGGTAGGAAATCCCCAG
>JAKFYP010000165.1 GCA_021730835.1 Alphaproteobacteria bacterium | reverse complement strand
ACGAGATTGACCCGTGAGACGAATAATTCCTGTTCGGCATCGAGCACGTCAAGCACGGTGCGAGCGCCGTAAAGCTGTTCCTGCCGTACTCCATCCAGTGCGATTTCAGCGGCGCGGATCGAATCCTGCGTGGATTTGATCGTCGCGTTGCTGGTTTGCCAGTTTTCCCATGCCTGCGTGACCGCCTCGCGCACTTCGCGCTCACGATCCTGCAACTCGTATTTGCGCTGGCTGGCGCGTTTTTTCGATTCCCGCACCCGCGAATATTCCGCGCCCGCCTGATAAAGCGGAATACGGGCATTAAGCGTAATCTGGTCTTCGTTCAAATCGGCGTTACCGGCAGAGCCAAGTCCTTCCTGCTCGCTCATGGACGCTTCCAGCGAAAGCTCAGGCAGCAACTGGCCAAAGGAAATATCGCTGTCCTCTTCGGAAGAAAGCTGGCGATTGCGGGCGGAAATAATTCCCGGATTACTAGCCAGCGCAATCTCAATGGCCTCCTCCAGCTTATCCGGCAGCACCGGCGTATTGGCGGGCGTCGGCAGATTCTCGGGCGCATATCCCATAACACGAATGAAATTGGCGCGTGAGGAAGCCAATGCGCCACGCGCCTGAATGGTATCCGTCTGCGAGCGCGAGCGGCGCGCTTCGGACTGGGCCACGTCGGTACGGGTCACTTCGCCGACTTCAAACCGTTCGGCGGAAGCGTCGTATTGTTTGCCCAGCACTTCCTCGTTTTTCTTGCTGAGCGCCAGCACGGCCCGGTCACGCAGCACATCCATGTAAGCACTGATAGCGTCGAGCAACACCTGCTGTTCAACGTCATGCAGATCGGCACGGCCCGCTTTGACCAGAAATTTCGCCCGGTCAACGCCTGAGAACGTTCTCCAGCCGCGAAACAGGGGCTGGCTGACACGCAACTGACGCGTTTCCGTGTGAGAGTCTTTCGATGGGCCACCATTGAATTCCGTGGTCTGGCCACCATTGAATTCCGTGGTCTGGCCGCCGGTGATAAAATCCGCCGTCACGGTCGGCAGAAAGCCGGAATATGCCTGCGGCACGCTCTCATCCACGGCCTTGAGGGATTCACGCTGCGCCTCCAGACGCGGATTCTTCTGGTAGGCGGCGATCAGCGCATCATTGAACGCATCCTGTGCCAGCGCCGGAGAGGCAATAACGGCGCTCAGAACACCGGTTAAAAGTAAGAATCTGGTTTTATTCCACATTTTCTGATCTTCCCATGCTAAGGTAAATTTTTAGTGAATCGGTTTAAGTCCCGGAAAACTGAATGCTTCCCGTTCCTCGAATCCCGGCAGCAATGCCACCGAGACATCGGCTCCCGCAGTTTCGGTATAGACCTCTCCCCGGCGCGTCGTCATGACAATATTCCCCAGTCCCGACTGGGAGCCGGGGCGAATGGTGCGGTTATGCACGGTTACCAGCCGCCCCGAGAGGGTCAGGGCGGAAAGCAAATGTCTGGGCACATGATGCACCGCGCCTTCGAGCAGAATCACGTCATAGGGCTGCTGGCGCGGGCAACCGGTTGCCAGCGGCGCGGTGACCACCTCAACATTATTGTAATCATTGAGCCGCTTGCGGGCCTCACTAACCAGTTCCGGGCGCGTTTCCACCGCAACGACATGATGCGCCAGATGCGACAGCACCGCCGATGAATACCCCAACCCGCAGCCGACATCCATCACCTTCTCATTCGGCTGGATATCAGCCATCTCGAGCATACGGGCGAAAACCAGCGGCTCCATCAGATAACGTCCGTGGCCCAGCGGGATTTCTTCATCAACATAGGCCGTGGCGGCGAATTCATCGGGGACATAACGCTCACGCGCCACCGCCTGCAATGCCGATAACACCGCCTGCCGACGAATCGCGCAGGTCTCAAGCTGCCCCTTTTGCATATTGATGCGCTGAAATGCCGATAACTGCATGCGCCCGCCCCATTAACGTTCGTTTATACTAAACCCCGCACCACAAGCTTTTGCTACCGGAAACGTATCTGCGCTCCGTTCCGGCGGAATCTTCGTGTCGTAATGTTACAAATATCCCATTCCTTCGCTTGATTCTGCCGCACAGTGATTTATAGTCGCGTTCCCTGAATCTGGCCGGGTAGCAAAGTGGTAATGCACGGGACTGCAAATCCCTGATCGTCGGTTCGATTCCGACCCTGGCCTCCATTTTTTTCGCGGAGCGCCGCGTGCCATATTCGCTCATTTTCATGGGAACTCCCGAATTCTCAGTGCCTTGCCTGCAAGCATTGATTGGATCACCGCATATGGTGCGCGCAGTCTATACCCAACCGCCCCGCTCTGCCAATCGTGGTAAAAAAGAGACACTGACGCCGATTCACCGGCTGGCGCTTCAAAATAATATTGCGGTGCATACGCCTGCTTCCCGTAAAGCGCCTGCCGAACAGGAGAAACTCAGGGCAATCGGCGCGGATCTGGCCATTGTCATCGCTTACGGGCTAATCCTGCCGCAGGCGGTGCTTGACGCCTTTCCGCTGGGCTGCATCAACCTGCACGCCTCGAAACTGCCGCGCTGGCGGGGAGCGGCGCCGATCCAGCGGGCGATCATGGCGGGCGACCGGATGACAGCAATGACAACCATGCAGATGGATGCAGGGCTGGATACCGGCGCTGTTCTGCTGGAGAAGGAGATGCCGATTTTCCCCGGCATGACGGCGGGTGAGCTGCATGACGCGCTGGCGGCACTGGCCGGGCCGCTATTGCTGGCAACGCTCGATGCGCTGGCGGCGGGTACGCTGACGCCCCGCCCGCAACCGGAAGAAGGCGCAACCTATGCGCATAAAATTCGCAAGGAGGAAAGCCGGATCGACTGGCAGCGCCCGGGCGAGGATTTGGTGCGCCATATTCATGGCCTGTCCCCATATCCCGGAGCTTACGCTATCCTGCGCGGCGAGCGTATCCGTATTCTGCGCGCTGCGTTCTTGCCTTCTGAAACCGGCCTTCCGGCGGGTTGTATCGCGGATGAGGCGCTGGGTATTACCTGCGGAGATGGTATGATCCGCCCCCTTGAAGTGCAGCGTCAGGGAAAGTCGCCGATGAAAACGGAAGATTTTTTGCGGGGATTTACCGTCAACACAGGGGAACGGCTAGAATATAGTATTCCCGAATCAGAATAATTCAGAAATTATTGTCTTTCTACTCTATTTTTTGGCTCTGATGCATTTTGAGTGGGTAGGTGTTATGGATGGCTCACCAGCGAGAGGAGAGATTCATCATGCAGGAAGCGATATTTACGGCGGCATTGGGGGTTGAGAGTGCGTGGTTTGTGGAGTTTGT
>JAKFYP010000022.1 GCA_021730835.1 Alphaproteobacteria bacterium | reverse complement strand
ACCCGGCTCCACGGGCTGGCGGTCAACTGACCGCCAGCCCGTGGAGCCGGGTGCGGGCGGGGGTGATCGTCACTCATATCGGCGCGCTGTTGCTACTACTTGGCGGTTTCCTGACCGCCCTGACGACCGAGGAGGGCTATATCACGCTGGGCGAGGGCGAAACCGGCCGGACGGTAACGGATTATTTCACGCGAGAGTTGGTCATCACGAAAGACGATCGGGTGGTCTTTCATACGCCGGTGCGCGATCTGCATACAGGTTCGGCGGTGGCATCGGAGGAGTTGCCGTTTACGCTCGAGGTGCTGCTTTCTTGCCGTCACTGCAAGCCGGAGCCGGTTGGGGATGCGGCGGGTCGTTTCGGGATTGCCGCGAAATTCACCCTGACCAAAGCGCCTTTGCGTCAGGAAGAGGAGGAAAATCAATCCGGCTTGCTGCTAAAGACAAAGGGAGCCGAAGAGGACGGGGTTTATCTGGTGTTTCAGCCGGTTCCGCATCCCACGGAGATCGGGGCGGCGCATGGCGTCTATCGCCTGAGCATACGAAAACAGGAACGCCCGCTGCCCTTTGCGGTGACGCTGAAGGATTTTGAGAAACAGGTCTATCCCGGAACCGATACCGCCCGCGAATATCAGTCGCAGGTGACGATCACCGAGGAGGGCGGGGCGTCGTGGGACAGCCTGATTCGCATGAATGAGCCGCTGCGGGTAGAGTCCTATACCCTGTATCAATCCTCGTTTATGGTCGCGGATGGCCGGGAATACAGCGTGCTGGCGGTGGTTAAAAACCGGGGGCGGGTGTTTCCCTACCTCGCCGGGATCGTCATGGGGCTGGGGCTGATTGCGCATGTGATTTTTTCCGCCGTTTCTCACGGAGATAAGTCGGAAGTAAAAGATGCTAAAGCTTCTTCTCCCTCTTCAAAAAAAGACCTGATTACCCGCAATTTACCGCTCCCCCCTTGAGGGGGAGCACGCGAGACAAGGCCGAAGGCCGCAGGCGAGCGATGGGGGGATAACAAGAACAATCCCCCCCACCGAATCGCCTTCGGATTGCATCCTCGGCTCTTCGACTCCCTCTCAGGGAGGGGGGAGTGGTAACAGACTGTTTTTACTGACATACACATAGATAAGAGGCAAGCGGAGTAATGTGGGCAATCAGGAAAAAAGGAGAGAGGGAGATTGACTCCGCGAGCTTGCGAGGGGATGATCAACCGGGTGAGGGGCTGGCCTGTTTGGGAAAAAGAAGAGGTTTTATTTCTTTGCTGTTTCTGCTTCTCTTTCCACTGACTCCCCACGCGCAGGGAGCAGACGCTACACTGCCGGAGAAACTGCCCATCCTGCATGAGGGGCGCGTTAAGCCGCTGGATAGTTATGCGCGGCTTCAGATGAATCGCCTGTGCGGTTGCGACAGGCTGGGCGGGCTGGATGCAAAGGGCTGGCTGGCTATGCAGTTGTTTTCGCCGGAGGCGGCCCGTGATATACCGGCGCTGGAGATTGCCCATCCGTCCTTGCGTTCGATGCTGGGCCTGCAAGACGAGCGCTCTTTGCCCTATTATTCCTACCACGAGGTGACGCCGCTGATTGGGCAACAGTCTGAATTGCTCAGGCGGTTGCTGGTGAAAGACCAGAACATATTTACGGCGACCGAGCGGGCTTTCTGGACATTGTTTGAGAATTACGCCGAAATCAGGCAGGTCACCGGCACGCTGGCGCTGCTGCGGCCCCATACGATGACAGCGCCGGATTCAGTGCGCCGACGTTTCGGCTGGCCGGAATCGGGGGTTTTCACCTTGCTGGAGATGGATGGGGTGATTGGCCGTATCCGCATGGCGCTGGAGCGTGTCGTGGAGGAAAAAGGGGCGGATTTCGAGTCCTATAGCAAAGAGGAACAGGAGTTGGCGGGGTTCGCCCTGCAACTGCATGCGCTGCAACGGGAGACGGAGAATAACCATCTGCTGAAAATCATCCCGTCCGGGTGGAGCGCTACGGGTGAATGGTTCACGCCGTGGGAGTTGGTGACGGAGGGGCATGGCTCGCCGCAAACCGCGCCGCTACTGGCGCAATGGCGGGCGCTGACGGATGCTTATACTCAGGGCGCGCATCAGGCGGGCAGGGAAGCGGCGCAGGCAATCGAAGCGCAAAGCTACGCCATTGCCCCTGTCAGTCCCCGGATGATCCGGCTGGAGTTGCTGGCCAACCGTCTGGCGCTGACGGAGCGCGTGGTGCTGCTCTATGCGGCGGTGTTTGTGCTGGCGCTGCTGGTGTGCCGACAAAGAGCCGTCCATCAGCATGAACATGACAATACAAAAATTGCTCCCCCCTTGAGGGGGAGCAGCCGAGATCGAGTCGCAGGCGAGGATCGAGGCGTGGGGGGGCGTTTTTCCCTCTTTCGCTTCACGCGCCTTCTGCTGCTGCTGACCCTGTGCCTGCACACCGCCGCTATTGCGGTGCGGGTGATCCTGCTGGGCCGACCGCCGGTCAGCTCGCTTTATGAATCTATCCTGTTCGTCGCCTTTATCAGCGCGCTTTACGGGCTATGGCTGGCATGGCGCAAACGCATGCCGGAAGGCTTGCTTATCGGTTCGGGTATCGGCGCGTTGCTGCTTGCCGTCAGCGGCATTTACGCCGAGGGCGATACGTTGAGCATGCCGGTCGCCGTGCTCAACACCAATTTCTGGCTGGCAACCCACGTACTGTGCATCACCGCCGGGTACGGCTGCGCGCTGATGGCCGGAACGCTCGGGCATATCGCGCTGGTAGCGCCGGAAGGACGCGCTGCCTGGATGCTGACAAGAACCGCCGCCGTCGCGCTGCTGTTTACGGCAATCGGCACGGTGCTCGGCGGCATCTGGGCCGATCAGTCCTGGGGGCGGTTCTGGGGCTGGGATCCCAAGGAGAACGGGGCGCTGCTCATCGTGTTATGGCTGGTCTGGCTGCTGCACGGGCGGCGTACCGGCTGGCTGGGCGAGGCGGGATTTTCCTCTCTGCTGGCGCTGACTAATATCATCGTGGCGCTTTCATGGTTTGGGGTTAATCTGCTCAATGTCGGCCTGCATTCTTATGGCTTCACCCGCGAGGCGGCGACAGGGCTGGCGGTGTTTTGTGGGATGGAGATCATGGTGATTTTTGGGTTGTATATGAGGGCGAGATGGCAAAAAGGGATGTGGGCGTCGTGAAAATCATTGTTTTACTTCTTCTGATCTTGCTTGCCGGACTGGGCTGGGGATGGCTCGACCAGCGGCAGGGCGTGCGCACGCCGGAGAAAACGGGCATAAAGCCGGTTGCCGCCCCGGCGGTAACGTTTGAGCCTCTGGGAGAGGGCGAAAAGCGGGAGCTGGCTTCGTGGCAAGGAAAATA
>JAKFYP010000195.1 GCA_021730835.1 Alphaproteobacteria bacterium | reverse complement strand
TTTTTAAACCTAAAACCTGAAACCTGAAACCTGAAACCTGAAACCTAAAACCTGAAACCTAAAACCTGAAACCTGAAACCTAACTACCCCCCACCGCTCAGCTTCGGCCTGCGGCCTTGCCTCGCGTGCTCCCCCACAAGGGGGGAGCGATACCTCCCCTTAACCTACCGGCTTATACGCAGATTGGCAAGTGAATCGCCGATGGAGGTGAAAACCTGATCAAGCGTCGCGTTATCCGGCGAGTTATAGTAGTAATCCGGCGTCGTCGCGCAATTCTCGAAGAGCTGACGGGCTTCGTTCTGAGCAGTCGTCGTGGCATTGAGCTGGAAGGTGATGGTGTAGATAACCACGCCCTGAGCCTTCATGGCGTTGCAGATTTCCAGCGTGCGGCTGTTGGCGATTTTGCGCCCGTTATCCTGCACGGTCGTCCCCAGTACGCCGTCGTCAATGCGCTTGTATGGCCCGTAGTCGGATTTCGGCGGGTCGGCGCTGCTGCCATCGAAAAACTGGTTTTCCCCGTCGGTCAGGATGATCACGACTTTTTCCATCAGCGGCTCTTCGTAATCGAGCGGCAGGAATTCCTCCTCATGCGCCCACAGCCCCCGCCAGCGCGGCGACAACATGCGCCAGCCCCAGACCAGCCCGATATTGGACATCGTACCGCTGCGCCGCCACGGCTCCATTTCGTTGATCCCGGCGACAATATCAGCTTTTTTCGAGGTAAACGGCGTGACTTCCGGCCCGCACCCGATATTCGGCCCCCTGCCCGCCTCATTGCTGTATCCTTCCGCCTCGTTGAGGCTGATTGCTCCGGAGTTGAGTATCCAGTTGTTATCCACGTTATGGTCGTTCCACAGGTAGATCGGCCAGAGCGTCGCGGGATTGGCCGCGTCAGGCGGATCGTCGGTACGGTCCAACCCGCCTGAGCGCGCTTCAACGCAACCTTTCCATTTGGTTGCGCTAACCGGGTAATTGGCGGGATAGCGGCCCGCCGAATAATCCTTCACCCATGTCAGCTTATCCTTGCCGATATTAACCGAGGTCACGTAGGGAACCAGCGATACCCAGAAATTCTCCAGTTCCGTATTGCTGCCGTAGAGAATATTGATCAGCTTTTTCGCGGCGTCTTTCATGGCGGTGATTTTGCCGTTCGCTTCCATCGAGCCGGTATTGTCCATCACCAGCACCAGTTCCATCCCCTTATTGGCCCGGGTAATCTCGGATTCGGCATGCACCGTCATGTCGGCGATACCGAGCAGGTGCATCAGCGAGGTGTCGAGCTTCGCCGTCGCGCTCAGGCTGATGATGGTTTTATCGGCATTGACCGTCGCGCTCAGGCCGGTAACGGTTGATCCCATATAACCCGGCGGGAAATTGGCGTAGAAATATTCATTGACGATAGCGGTAATATCCTCGCTGTTGACCACCGTACCCGCCGACAATCCCGCCGCGTCCAGCGCCTCGGAAAGTTTTGAGCGCAACATCTGGCCGCGCCCGAGGTCTATGGCGGAACCGGCGGCGGCAATCAACACCAGCAGGCCGAACCCCACGAACACCATCACACCACCCGATTCCTGCCGAAAAAACCGCCTCAGCAGGTTCGGGCATTCCCATCGTTTCAGCCTGATCATCGTCAGCCTCCCTCTTCGCAGGTCAGCGTCATTTTATCGAGCGCGCCAAGACGGGGGCGATACCATGACACTTTATAGACATCGCGCCCGGGCAACACGCTGGCAAATGCCAGCGGCTCGAAGCGGTAAAATATCTCGGCGGCAATCACGTCCTCTTTCGGGGCTAAAGACAAGGAGGACGGAAGCGCCGCCACTCCCCCGGCATCGCCGATTTTGCTGTTTTCATTGAGCGATCCGCCCCCACAATACTGCCAGCGCACCCGGGGCGTGCCGCCGCTCGGCGATACCGAGCTGATAGCGATTCTCCCGTTACTGCCGAACGCATAGGGCGACACCAGATCGTTAATCGCCAGCATGAGTTGATCCATATCCCCCGTGCTCAGCGTCGCCGCCTGCGCTACTACGTCAGAGATGGTATGGCTCGCCTTATCCAGCTTGAGGTTAATCAGCAGATAGCGCGACATTTCCACTACTCCCATGAAGAGCAGCATCAGAAACGGCAAGGTTAGCGCGAATTCCACGAAGGCCACTCCCCGCTCATCACGGTGAAACTGTCGCCAGAGCGTCACAATCCAAACTCCGGTTGCTCGTATGGTTCGTTGCGCACGACCACTTTCGACTCAATCGGGAAATTCCCCTGTGCGTCACCGATCAGCGTGCGAAACAACGGCGTTTTCAGATGCCACGGGTAACGCACGGTATAGACCACCACGTCGCCCGCGCCGCCGAGGCCCGCCGCCGCCATATCCTCGTCCCACTGGCCGTTGCCGTTGATATCGTCATACGCATCACCCATATCGTATTTGCCGTTGCCATTGGCATCGAGCGTCAGCGGCTCCGGGTCACCGATATGGCCGAACTGCCCATAGACTTTCGTTTCGATTTCAATCAGCGCGGCATCCATCAGCGCGGAGGCTTTTTCCTTCACCAGCCCGTAAATATATTCCTCGCGGCTCATATCCTCGGCTGAATAGCCGGTCTTACCCATGCGAGAGGAATTGCCCGTCGCCCCTTCCAGTAAGATCGTCGCGTAAAAAATCAGCGAAAACTCGATGATCCCGAATAATATGAATAAAAATACCGGCATCACCAGCGCGAACTCCACCGCCGTTACGCCTTCCTCCGCCTTGCCGAATGTTCTGATGGTCTGTAGCATTGCGCCCTCTTTGCCGGAGCATTCTTGTTATTGCTATTTAAATTTATGCTTGTGCATAAACGATACGCCACCTATCCGATGAATAGTCTTATTATACCACCACCGCAATGCCGCACCAACAAGTATCGTTTCGATTTATTGTTATAATTAAGGATGTTAAATGATATATACCGCTAAAAATTGAGCGAAATTCACCGGAAGGAAAAAACCCAACCCGCGCTTGCCATTGACGGTAAAACCGGCTAGTGGAATAGCCCTGCCTTGGGTGTGCCGCTTTAGCTCAGTTGGTAGAGCACGTCATTCGTAATGCGAGGGTCGGCTACGGTGGCGGAAGTAGAAAGGGTTTTGAAGACAAGAAGTTGCAAGTAAAAACCGTTGTTGGTATTGGTCTCGTATCAGCGCCATGTCAGCAAAAGGTTTGCAAGTGCTTGTGAGTATTTGTAAATCTGCATCATGTGCCGCTTTAGCTCAGTTGGTAGAGCACATCATTCGTAATGATGGGGTCAGGTGTTCGAATCACCTAAGCGGCACCATTCTCTGAAACAAGGCGCTTGCATCGGCATAACCTAGCAACGGTTGCATCCCGTTTTCCTGCGTCAGGGGATATTGGCAAAGCGCCTCGACGACATCGGCAGGGGCGGCTTTGGTATGAATCAC
>JAKFYP010000187.1 GCA_021730835.1 Alphaproteobacteria bacterium | reverse complement strand
GGAAGGACTGGCGGCAATAGCTAAAGCAGGCTACCGGGGGTTGACGATCTGGATGAAGGAGGAGCTGCGGGAGCATAGCGCATCTGTCCGCGCTCTGGCGCTTCAGGCGATGCAGGCCGGGTTGGGGGTGGGAGTGATTACCAATTTCCCAGAGGCGATGCGTGAGCTATAGCACTCTAAATCGCAATGCCCCGGTAGAGCATCGGCTCGGCATTCATGCTGTGTGTAGAGATGTGATTGGTTGGCGGCCCTTCCGCGTAAGCGGCATCGTCCTGCTGCCGCGAAGCTGCCCCGACAGGCGCGCTGAAGGTAATAGGCGGCGCTTCTTCCACCGGAAGACTGGCTACGTTGTTGCTCAGGCGCTGGGCGGCGCGAATCCGTAAGTTCTGCAACTGATCCTCCAGATGCGGCAGGTAAATATCCCGATGGATTTCCATCAGCCCCGGCGCAATGAATTGCAGCACATCGGGGCGGTCTTTCATGGTGACGTAATATTGCTCGGAAAAGCGCGAATTCAGCTCAAGGAAACGCTCCTTGTCGGAATGATACGGCCCGGCGTGAAACCAGTCGCTGTCGAAATCGAGATTCTTGGCGGCATCGCGTACCCGGTCGTGAAAGGTTTGCATATCCATACTGCCGATAACCTCGCTAAACCGCCTGCCGTTAATAGCGAATTCCGGGCGGTCGAGGATCTCGAGCACCTCGCGCTGGCCCGCCGGATTGCCGGTCGCTACCGCCTTCTCCCACTGCTCCATCAACTCGTCGAGCGCCTTGAGGCGCAGGGAATCGTGACCGGCCAGATCGTCCACCCGGGCAATATCGTCCCGCGAGAAGCGCGGCAGCAAGAGCAGATGATCGAATTCATGGGTCAGGACTTTTCTGAATTCCTCGCGGCTCGCCTTACCAGAGACAAAGACCTGATAAATACCGTCCTCCATGCTGTCGGGATGGCGCAGCACATGGCGATGCAGGCCATAGGGCGCGCTGCCGTCACGTTTTCCCTCCAGCACCGGGCCTAAATTACCCGAGGGCGTATAGACCACCTCCGCGCCCAGCAGATACATGGCTTCGCTCAACGCCGGTGGAAGGCTGTCAATGGCGGCGGCGACTTCGTATTCCTGCGCCTGTAAATCGGGGGCAGCGTCGCGGTTGAGCGAATTGGAAAACGCCTGCTGCGCTCGCTGAATTTTCTTGCTGGCGCGGATTTCCGCCCCGGCCTTTATTTTCTCCTCGGTTTCTCCCGGCCCCTGCAATCCCGGCAGGTTGCGCCCTTCCTGCCAGTTGGCGACGGCGTTGGCCGAATAATGATGACGCGGCAAGGCGTCCACCAGTTGCTTCACTTCGGTGACGTAAGATTCTTCCAGCCCAAGCAGCGCCCCCAGTTCAAAGAGCGTATCGCTGCCCGGCGCACCCGCTACGTTCTGGAAAGAGGCGAAATCAATCCCCAGATGGTTCATCAGGATGGAGACAACGCTCTCATCGGTCGAGCCTTTTTCCGCCAGTTTCTCGATGTTTGCATCATGGCCGCGCCGCTTCAGCGCTTCCGAGACCATCAGATACATGGCAACCCCGTTGCCGGTAAACTCCCGAATCTCCGGGGGAATATCCTTCTCAGCCAGTCTGGAGGAAATGATCGAGGCAAAAGGCTTATGGTGGGTTTCCTGCCATTTGGTGAAATCGGCGTCCTCACCTTTATTGAGTTCTTTCAGCCAGTCGAGCATCATTTCCGAGAGGCGGGTTTTTCTGGCGTCATCCGAGAGCGGGATGAATCCGGCCAGCGCTCCGGCGATATGGGCTTTTTTGTCGTCGGCGAAAAATCCGGGAGCATCCAGCGTATAGGCTTTCACGATCTTTTGCTTCAGGATCGGCAGAAATGGCGGTGCGGTTTCGCTCCGGTGGATAATAACCAGCGGATCGTTTTTATCAATCAGCGAGCCATTCTCGACATGGATGCGAAAATCATGGAGGTATTTCTGACCGGCGCTGAAGGCAGGGGAGGGTGGCGCGGCAAACGAAGCCTGCGAGCCGTCAAAGGCTGACGGGTTGCTGAAACTGACGATGGGTTGCTGCTGTTTCATATGATGATCCTAAACCGGCGCGGCTCCATAGGCGAAACCGGCAGGGGCGCGGGCCGTCGCTTCCATGCGATCCACCCACGGGCTGTCATCTAGGGCCTTCACCCGGCTGGAGATTTTATAATCAATGGCCTGTGCGCTTTCCTTGACGGCGGGCAGGCTGGAGAGATACCCGGCGACGCGGTGAATAAACGGCTCGCGGGTCTGCTCGGGGAAGGCATGCGCCAGATGCGCCATATCGGCGTAGATATCGTCAATCTTGCCGATTGAGGCGAGGTCGCCTTCACGATCCTTGCCGCACATGCCGAAAATCGCGTTGGCCCCGAGATAACAGATACCGGCGGCGATATTGTATTTCGCGCCTTTTTTATAGTCGGCGGCGCGCTGGTATTCCTCAGCCAGTCCGTAGCCGTCGTGCATCCAGCCATGCGCGCCCTTCTCCTTGGACATTGCCTCTTCAAGCAATTGCTTGCGTAATTCAGGCGCTAATGCCTGTGCTCCCTGAATCGTTGACAGCTCGCCAGAATACTTATGGTCGAAATAATCTTTAAGCCGCTGCTCGAATACGCCCCCTTCGGCCAGATAGGTATTGATCTTGCGGTTTTCCAGTATCGCCCCGGTGATGTTGAGCACGTTATTGGTTCCCGCGCCCCAGCCGGTGATGCGCAGCGGCTGCTCATGGAACCAGTCGAGCGTTTTTTGCAGGTAAGTGCGGTGATCCGGCTCATCCGATTCCTGACCATAGCCCTTTGAAGCCAGCCGCTTTCCGGCATCGAGCGCTGCGGAGGGTTTTTTCTCGTCAATCATCATGCCCCAGAACTGGCCGTTGGAGACCGCAACACCTGCCGCCGCCTTCCACCAGTTGCGCTGGCCATCCAGCGGGCTTCTTTGGGTATAGCCCGCCTTGATCATGGACAACCCGCCCAGCGTTTGCAGGGTGTTATTGAAGCCAACCGGGTTTTCGTAGAGGAATTCAAGCAGTTTATCGGCCACACCGCCTTTGCTGGCAAGACGCTCCATCGTCAGTTGTTCACCCTGCGGAATCTCAACTCCTTCTTTTTTCAGAAAATCATGCACGTCACGGTACAAATGCGACATCTGGCGGTCGGGATCTTTTTTGCCAAACAACATCAGCACCACGCTGGTCGAGCCCCAGACGAGGCCGGTCATCACTTCCGAGCTGCTTTTGCGCACCAGCCCGGAAAGCAGGAGGCATAAATCACCGAGACCATAGAGCGCGCCGGAGACTTCCATGCTGTTCTGGCGAATCATGCCGCTGATCGTCGTGGCGGGTTTTTTATCCTCGGGACTGGAGTGTCGCTCCGGATCGCCGATGACAGCGCCCAACTCCCGCAGATATTCGAACAGTTTCTC
>JAKFYP010000020.1 GCA_021730835.1 Alphaproteobacteria bacterium | reverse complement strand
TGGATGCTGAACTCTTTTATGACACAGCATCCCACAGGTGGATGCTGAACTCTTTTATGACACAGCATCCCACAGGTGGATGCTGAACTCTTTTATGACACAGCATCCCACAGGTGGATGCTGTGAGTGGCGCGCCCGCAGTCGCGGGCGATAGCCGATTCAGGTTGTGTATCATCATAAAGTGAATCGGCTATAGCATATAACTTTACCGAAAATTTACCTATTTTTCAGTCTTCATCAATCCTTTTTGATAAAACCGATTCGACTTTCCCGCTGGTGTGGCGAAAATGTATGCCGACAGTTGCGAAGGCGTGTGGAATGAGGCTATAGTGCATCCGGCTGGCGGCGGGCGACGAACCCGCGAACCCGGTCAGGTCCGAGAGGAAGCAGCCGTAGAGGTGTTTCTGTCGGGTCGCCGCCAGCTATACTCTCTGGGAGATATTGAACTCATGTCCGAATACCGCGTTCTGGCCCGTAAATACCGCCCCGCGACCTTTGCCGATCTGGTGGGGCAGGAGGTGCTGGTGCGCACGCTCTCCAATGCCATTACCTCGGGCCGTATTGCCCATGCTTTCCTGCTGACCGGCATTCGCGGTATCGGCAAAACAACCACGGCGCGTATTATTGCCCGGGCGCTCAACTGCATCGGTGAGGACGGGCAAGGCCAGCCGACCGTTGAGCCGTGCGGGGTATGCCCGAACTGCGTGCAGATCCGCGAAGACCGCCATCCCGATGTTATTGAGATGGACGCCGCGTCGCGCACCGGGGTAGAGGCCATGCGCGAGCTGATTGAAACGGTGCATTACCGGCCTACGCAGGCGCGCTATAAGGTCTATATCATTGACGAGGTGCATATGCTCTCAACCAGCGCTTTTAATGCGCTGCTGAAAACGCTGGAAGAGCCGCCCTCACAGATTATTTTTATATTCGCCACGACAGAGATTCATAAAATTCCGGTGACGATCCTCTCACGCTGCCAGCGTTTCGATCTGAAGCGGCTGGATATCGCCCGGCTGACGGAACATCTGCAAACCATCTGTGAGCGTGAGCAGGTCGGAGCCGAGGAGGAAGGCTTACGTCTGATCGCCACGGCGGCGGAAGGTTCGGTGCGTGATGCGCTGTCGCTGCTGGATCGCGCTATCGCCCATCACACGGCGGCGGACGGTTCGCCGGTTCCCTCCTCATTGGTGCGCGAAATGCTGGGTTTATCCGACCGCACCCGGCTGTTTGCCTTGCTGGAGGCTTTGCTGGCCGGTAATATCGCACAAGCGCTGGCCCTGCTGGAAGCGCAATACCATGACGGGGCGGATATGAGCCTGCTGTTTGCCACGTTGCTGCAACTGGTACATACGGTAAGCAGAATTGCGGTGACGCCGGGGGCCGACGCTGGCCCGGCTTACGGTGAGGCGGAGCGCAGGCTGGCGAAAGAGCTGGCGGAAAAAGCCGACATTCCCGCGCTGACGATGGCATGGCAAATGCTGCTGAAAGGGCAGGATGAAATGCGCCGCGCTCCCGATGCGCTGGCGGCGGCGGAGATGCTCTGCATCCGGCTGGCCCACGCGGCGAATCTGCCCAGCCCGGCGGAGGTAATCGCCGCCATGCGGCAGGGCGAACAACCGGTTATCCCTAATCCTTCCAGGACGCGGGGTGGCGCGCCCGCAACGCGTGGGGGAGGGGCGGCGCATGCTTACGCCCCGGCCAGCGAGCCGGAATTATTCGCCGAGCCGGAAATAGAGATGGAAACGGCGCGTTTGAGCCTTGCCGCTTCCAACCCGCCGATCTCCATCGCGTCGTTTGAGGCGCTGGCGGAGTGGCTTGAGCAGGTGCGCGAGCCGATGCTGTATCATCACCTGTTCACCCATGCCCGGCTGATCGCGTTTGAGCAGGGCAGGGTGGTCATCGCCCGTCATGCCGCGCTGCCGCCTGATTTCTGTTCGCGCCTGTCTTCCCTGTTATCACGGGCGACCGCGAAAGACTGGCAGGTCAGCTACGGGGAGGGGGAGGGCGCGCCGACTTTATCTGAGGAGCGGCAACGCGCCCGTGAAGCGGCGATTGCCGTCGCCAGCGCGCATCCCGACGTGCGGGCGGTGCTGGATACGTTTCCCGGCGCGGAAGTCACACAAGTCATTAATCATCCCCAAGTGAGGTAATATGAATATTCAGAAGATGCTCAAGCAGGCCCAGCAGATGCAGGAGAAAATCACCAAAATGCAGGAGGAGCTGGAACAGCGCGAAGTGGAAGGAGCCGCCGGGGGCGGGATGGTGAAAGTCACGCTCAACGGCAAAGGCAATATGCTGCGGCTGGCGGTTGATGAATCGCTGGTGAACCGGGATGAAAAAGATATGCTCGAAGACCTGATTATCGCCGCGCATAACGACGCCAAAAAGAAGGTTGAGGATATGTTCAGTGAGGAGATGGCGGGCGTCGCCGGAAGCATGGGCCTGCCTCCGGGCATGAAAATGCCGTTTTAGGGTTTCCCATGCCCATGCAACAATATCACAGGATTGCTTCCGCTTTTCCCCAGTTGCGCTCCCCTGAGCGGCGTATCAGGGATTTTCGCGAAATCTACCTGCCTTTCGCGCCCGAGAGCGCCGCCGCCCAATCCTCGCGCTGCATCCAGTGCGGCGTGCCGTTTTGCTCGGTGCATTGCCCGCTGCATAACAATATTCCCGACTGGCTGAAACTTACCGCCGAGGGCCGCCTGCGCGAGGCCTATGAGATGGCGGCTTCGACCAACACTTTTCCCGAGATTTGCGGGCGCATCTGCCCACAGGATCGGCTGTGTGAAGGATCATGCGTCGCCGAGCAGGCCGATTTCGGCACGATTACCATCGGCGCGGTGGAGAAATATATCACGGAAACGGCGTGGGAGAATGGCTGGATCGAGCCGTTCACCCCGGCGGAGGAATTGCCGCATTCCATCGGCATTATCGGCTCAGGCCCGGCGGGGCTGGCGGCGGCGGAGCGATTGCGCCGCGCCGGTTGCCGGGTTACGGTGTATGACCGTCATGACCGGGTGGGCGGGCTGCTGATCTATGGCATCCCCAATTTCAAGCTGGATAAGCAGGTCGTAGCGCGCAGGCAGGAGCAATATGAGGCAAGCGGGATCGTCTTTCATACCGGTGTGGCGGTGGACGCGGAAAGCTTCGCCGAATTACGCCGGAAACACGATGCGCTGCTGATTGCGACCGGCGTTTATAAAGCGCGGGAGCTGGAGATTCCGGGGGCGGAAAAACAGGGGATCGTGGCCGCGCTGGATTTTCTGATTACCGGCAACCGGCGGGATTTCGGCGATGACGTGCCGCGTTTTACCAGCGGGGAGTTGAATGCCAAAGGCCGTAAGGTCGTGGTTATCGGCGGGGGCGATACGGCGATGGATTGCGTGCGTACCGCCGTGCGGCAGGGGGCGAGGAGCGTGACCTGCCTGTATCGCCGCGACCGGGAGAATATGCCCGGATCGGCCC
>JAKFYP010000003.1 GCA_021730835.1 Alphaproteobacteria bacterium | reverse complement strand
GGGCGGGGGCATTAGCCGTTGTCATGTTTGTATTCATTATCCGTACACGTTATCGATTGTATAGATGTGCTTTCCGTAGAGTCGAATCCGATTTGTTCCCGAGGCCCTACACTTATACACCCATCGGGGGTATAGAATAAAACATATTCTGCATCTTTATAAGATGCATCATCGGAGGTTGTGCGGAATATTACCTTATTGGCAAATTCACACTCCATCACGGATGTTCTGGCATCATAATCCAGATGCATAAGCGCAATATCCTGCATTTTCCTCAGGGCCACCTCGATTTTATCTCTTTCATCTTCGCAATGCGCCAGTTCGTTGCCATCACCATCGCGGATACTCCACTTGCAGCAATATATCCATACCTGATACTCACCTTCCAGCGTCGTCCATATATCGGCTTCACCCCTGAAATGACTGCCGCGTTTTCTGTTAACCTGCCGGATTCCCTTCCCGAATTCAAAATAAATGAAAGACTCATACCCCTGCCTGACCGATCAGGGTTTTTGTCCAATTAATGCGTTCCGAACCGTTTGAAAATGCTTTATGGCTTCAGTCATAGAAAAGGCGTGCGTAATGGATTTATATCATCTGCAATAACGATCACTCCCACTCCAGCGCGCCCTTTTTCCACTCATAAATAAAGCCGATGGTCAAAATCCCGAGGAACACCATCATTGACCAGAAGCCGAACACGCCAATATCGCCCAGCGCCACCGCCCACGGGAACAGGAAGGCGACCTCAAGATCAAAAATGATAAACAGGATGGCAACAAGATAAAACCGCACGTCAAACTTGCCCCGCGCATCGTCGAATGGCTCAAACCCGCATTCATACGGCGACAGTTTTTCCTTATCCGGGCGGCGTGGCGCGACGATCATCGGCGCGACGACCATAAGCAGAGCCATCCCCGCCGCGATGGCGAAGAAAATCAGGATCGGGAAATAACTCGACACCACCGGAGACATAGACCACCCGCATAAAAATACGACAATGGCTTATCATTAACCAACCCCCTGCCCGGCATCAACGGAAAAAGCGCCGCGGATGACTGCGAGCGATGTTATGCGCCAAAGGGCGGCAATTACGCCGCCTATTCGTGGAAATATTCGTCGTAGAAAACACACATGGCCGAAATGGTTATCGGCAGGGTAAAAAGCAGCGGCAAGGCCATCAGCGGCGCACCGATGAAGTTGACCAGCAGCAGCACATAAAGCACCGAAAAATTGTTAACCCCGAGCATGCGGGCCTGCCGGAAGCTGTGATTGAGCGCACTGGAAACGGAAAACCCGCGATCAACGACCAGCAGCGGCGTAAAGAAAAACAGCATCAGCAACAGGCTTCCCGGAAACAGCACCCAGATCAGCGCCAGCGGCCCGAGAGAGGAAAACAGGATGGCGGGCAAACCGAAGGTAACCGGGCCGATAAACAGTGAAAGCCAAAGAAGCCTGAAGCCGGAGCGGCGCAGTGTCTGCCGGAAATGGCTCATGGTATAAAGCTGCATCCGGCTTTTGCGCAACACGACGGTCTGATAGAAAGCGAGCAGCAAATATCCCCAGAGCGAACCGGCGAATCCAGCCAGCGGGCCGGACAGCGCCAGCGACAGTCCCCAGACGCCTCCGGCGGCCAGCAGCAGGAACAGCCCGGTGACGGCGCTCATCTCGATGTGCAGCTTGTAGAATTCCAAGCCATCTTTAAACATCGCACCCAGCTCCTGCACCGGGATAGATTCCTGTTCCGCCTCGAAGGTCTCGTTGCGGATTTCCTCAAAAATCGGGTAAAATTCACTGAATTCAATGGCCGGTTTCGGCGTATCAGCCCGGCTGTAGCCGATCCGGCCCTCCGGCGGCAGATGCCCGTTGCGAATCTTGCGCACCATCGAAACCATATCATACGGCCCGAGGCAGTGATTCTCTTTATAGATATAATATTCCATTATCCGGTTATAGAGGAAAAACGTAAGAAAACAATTAAGCAGGCACGATTTCCTGACCGGCAAGCAATTCCATTTCCTGCATGAGGATATCGGAGAGGTCGCTTAAAAATACCGATCCCTGAATAGTGCGCTGGATAAAGACATTGCGGCGATCTTCCTCATCTTTCTTGCGCTTGAGGAGATTCATGCCCGAGAGCATATCCACGGCACGGCAAACCGCAGGCTTGGAGATATTGAGTTCACGCGACAGGCTGCGCACCGTATGCGGGCCGGGGCGGATATAGACATGCAGCAGCAACGCCTGCTGGCGACCCGACAGATCGTGCTCCAGTTCACCCAGATTACGCCGCACCACTTTGTGCCAGAATGCCAGTATCTCCAGAGTGGTCATGGGCTTCATCGCCGCCTCACACCGATGCGGCCAGCAGAGCAACGCGACGCCGCGCCGCCGGGGTTGCCATTGATTTCACCCGGGCGGGCGGCAGGCGCAACCCGACAATCGTACCCTCGCCGCGAGCGCTTTCGATGGTAATCTTTCCCTCGTGCAGCAGTGAAAATTCCCGCGCCACCGCCAGCCCAAGCCCAAGCCCGATACCGACTGCCTCCGGGCTACCTGCAAAAATCCCAAGCTGGCGGTCAAGCCCCTGCCGGATCGTCCTCAGTTGCGCCGAGGTCATCCCCTCACCCTTGTCCCTGACCATGAACACCGCCCCGCCATCGGCGGTCGGGCGGCAGTCGAGCCACACATCGCCGCCATACCGGCTGAAACGAATGGCATTGGAGAGCAGGTTAGCAAGCACACGCGACAATTTGGCCTGATCGCCGCGAATAACCAGTTGCACGGGCGCGCTAGGCAAATGCACCGTGACATGATGGCAAAACGCCTGATGCTTGGTTAGCTTGCGCGCCAGCCCAATCACTGCTTCCGGCCTGAGTTGTTCATCCCGGATAATGGCCTGTCCCAGCTCGATTTCCGCCACTTCCAGCATGTCATTGATGCGCTCAAGCAACATATGCCCGCTTTCGCGGATATTCTCAAGATACTCCTGATACACCGGATGGCCAATCGGCCCGTGCACCCCACGCTCAATCATTTCGGAAAACCCGAGCATGGCATTGAGCGGCGTGCGTAACTCATGGCTCATATGCCCGAGGAATTCGGCGCGGCCCTGCTGGGCAAGCTCCGCTTCGATACGCGCCGTATGCGTGGCGCGCTCCGCCTCGATCTCCGGCGTGATGTCGCGCATCAGCATAGCGTAGGTATAGCGCTTTTCGGTTTGATACCCTTTTGGCAGCAGGCGGCATTCGTACCAGCGATAGCCCCGATGCGTCGAGCCGTATTGCGCCCGGAACACCACTTCCGGTTTATCCTCGCCCTTTGCCTTCAGGGCCGCCATTTCATCGAGCTTGCGGCGGTATAATGGCCGGTGCTGCGGATGAAAAAACAACTCGAACCTCTCGCCGCCACACTGGCGCGGCTCCACCCCGGCCAGATTTTCCCAGTTCGGCGAGAAATACAGCGCATTAC
>JAKFYP010000055.1 GCA_021730835.1 Alphaproteobacteria bacterium | reverse complement strand
CACCGGCAGGCCTCCGGAAAACCGGGTTCAGACTGACAACGCTTTGCGCGACGCATACATACTGTCCGCCCCGGATCAGTCAGAGAGAGTTTCGCGCTCGTAGACTCCCCAAATCTCGTTCTTGCGCACCCATCCCGAGCGGCTGCCGATACTCAGGCGACACCATTCCCGTGTGCAACTCTCAACCGCGCCGACTACCTGCGGCTTCGCCATCAAGGCGGCGGGGGCGTTGTCATCGGGCCTGCGGCGCAGGATACGCATTTCTCCCTCAATCACGGCGGTACGCCTGCCGGAGAGCAACCCCTTATGCAGCCAGCCTTCTTCTCCGTCGCGGTCGCGCACCTTGCGCCAGTGCTCATAAGTCTCGACGATCTCCAGCGGGTAGGATTTGCGCTGATAGACCCACCGGATCGGGTAGCGCGTGCCCGGCCCGACCCGCAGATTCGCCTCGCCGGATTTCAGCGAGGCAAAGCGCGGCAAACCCTCCTCCGCATGGGTGGGAAGCGAGATGAGGCAAAAGATGAGTATAAGACCAAAAACCGTATTCATAATACCGGTGTAGCGAACGGGGAGGAAAAAATAAACCGGAACTCAGAAAAACTCAAGGCTGACGGAGAAGAACTGCTCAACCTTTTTCACTGACTCAGCACTGCTGAGGATAATGATAAGATCATGCTCGTGGATTACCGTATCGGCATCGGGAATCAGGATTTCAGCCTTGCGGGCAATGGCACCGAGCACGACGCCTTTTGGCAGCTTGAGCTGGCCAACCTGCTTGCCAAGCAGCGGCGAGGTCGGCAGCACTTCGGCCTCAATGACCTCCGCCGCCCCGTCATGGATCGAATGCACCGCCCTTATTTTTCCACGGCGGATATATTGCAGGATGCTGGAAACCGTGCTTTCCCTCGGGTTGACGATCACATCCACCCCGAGATTGCCCAGCAGCGGCGTATAGGCGTTATTGTTGACCAGCGCCACCGAGCGCTGGCAACCATAACGCTTGGCGAGCAGCGAGGCGAGGATATTAACCTTATCGTCATTGGTCACGCAAATAATCGCTTCGGTATGCTCAATCCCGCACTCCGTGAGCACATCGCCATCCAGCCCGCTGCCGCTGACCACAGTGGTTTGCTCCAGCTTATCGGCGATATATTCAGCGCGCTGGCGGGATAGCTCGATGATTTTAACTCTGGTATCCTGTTCATTTTCCTCAAGAAATTTAGCGATATACAGACCGATATTCCCCCCACCCAGAATCACCAGCCTTCGCGCCTCCTTCTCGTGATGGCCGAACAGGGGAAGCGCCTTGCGTACCTGATCGCTACGGCAGACGAAATACACGGTATCTCCCTCGCTGAGAATCAGATCGGGAGCGGGCATGATAAACTTCGTATCGTGAATAATCCCGAGAATGGAAAGCGTCAGGCCCTCCATACGACTGCGAATGACACTAAGCGGCAGGTTATTGAGTGGGGCATGTTTTTCACTGCGCACCGCCAGCACGCGCAACCGGTCATCGGCGAAGGGAAACATATCAATCGCACCCGGCATATGCAGCCTGCGTAAAATCGCCTGCGCCACCTCGACTTCCGGCGAGATGATATAGTCAATCGGCAGGTGATCGTGGCGGTAAAGGTCCTTCCATTCGGGAAGCAGATAGTTCTGGTCGCGGATACGGGCAATCTTGGTCGGGATATCAAACAGCGCGTGCGCCACCTGACAGGCGACCATATTGACCTCATCGGAATAGGTCACGGCGATCAGCATGTCGGCATCCATCGCCCCCGCCGCCGCCAGCACCGCCGGATACGACGCATACCCCCGAATCGCCTGCACGTCGAGCGTATCGTTGATGCGGGCAATCAGCGCCTCATCACGGTCAATCAGCACGACCTCGTTATTCTCACGCGCCAGTTGACGGGCGATATGATACCCGACCTGTCCCGCGCCACAGATGATAATACGCATAATATCGCTTGCCTGCCGATGTATTTACCGGGAAAATAGCTGCCGGTGCTTCAAATTCCTTTTGCTCCGCGCTTGGGGGGCAGCATAGAGTATTTCATGCCACAGGCGTAGCATTATTGCATCGCATGCCCCGGCAGGGCGGATTATGCGGGGCGCTGCGGTATTGACGGAACATACAACCGGGAAATCATCCATGCCCACCCCTCCCTACTGGAGTGACGCCATCCGCCATCTCTCCCGCGATCCGGTGATGGGAGGGATCATCGCCCGCTATGAGGGCGAAATACTGCAAAGCCGGGGCGATGCCTTTCAAACGCTGGCGCGCTCCATAGCCGGGCAGCAGATTTCAGTGAAAGCGGCTGATTCGGTCTGGCGGCGCACGGAAGCGGCGCTGGGGGGAATCACGCCACGCCATTTCCTCAGTGCCACGGAAGAGGCGCTGAGGGGTTGCGGGCTTTCGGGCGGAAAAATCTGCTATCTTATGGCGTTATCCGGGTTTTTTGAGGATGAGGCCATTGCCCCCGGCCATTGGGATACGATGGAGGACGCGGAAATCATCGCCCATCTGACCCGAATTAAGGGAATCGGCGTCTGGACAGCCGAAATGTTTTTGATTTTCCACCTGATGCGCCCGGATGTCTTCCCGCTGGCCGATATCGGCCTGCAAAAAGCCATCCTGCTGCATTACCCCGAGGCGGCGGGAAGCACGGCAGAGACACCCAGCCGACCGGAATTACTGAAAAAACTCCCCACACTGGCCGAACGCTGGCAACCTTACCGTACCGTTGCCACCTGGTATTTATGGCGAGCGCTCGATCCCGTGCCGGTAGCGTATTAGATAGCGTTGTCACAAGATGTTTAATGGTCTGCAAATGGCCGTTTTGCTGCGCTGCTCATGTCACGTACGTCAATGTACGCTCATTCCGCTGCTCACAAAACAGCCATTTTCGCCACATTCTCCATCTCGTGACAACGCTATCTAAGACCAGCATTCTGGAATTTCACTGCCTTTCACGAAACTGTCACATTCTTCTGTTAGGATAAGAATAACAGTGAGAAGAAAAGGAAAAAATCATGAGTGAGTCAGCGTTTCAGCAAGAAATACAAACTGGGCTAAATGCCCTGAATGCCGCAAAAACGCTTAATCCTAATAATCCAAACCCGACTGCCGTCGAAAATGTACGGGAGAAGCTTTCCGCTCTCGTCATCGCTGCCCGTGAGAACCCGAATATCCTGATGGCAGATGCCAAGACCATCAGAGAAGCGACTGACGCTATCGTTGACCGGGATGATTTCGATTTGCTTCCGAACATTACCGGCGACATCACGGCAGAAAAGGTCATGGAACTGGCAAGAGAAACAACTCCGGTTACGGCGCAAGCGGCTCCGGAGACAAGTGCAAAACGGCCTACCGCAGATGCTGCCCGCACTCGGCAAGTCGCGGATGCAGGGGGACAAACAACGCCGCCTGCCGCGACTCCGCCCACAACGCCACCTACCCCGCCCGCAGC
>JAKFYP010000053.1 GCA_021730835.1 Alphaproteobacteria bacterium | reverse complement strand
ATGCGAGGAATATACAATATATGCCACCGGAACAGCGAAAAACCGAAGAATGCGCCGCCGATCATTTTGCCGCATATTATGGAGGAAAGGAGCAGCTTCTCGAGTTTCTTAACATCGCATCCGGAATGCTAAATGACTTCAGGGAGCATCCCCCTACACCTGATCGCATCAAAGCATTGGAGGATGCGAGCATTGTTGCTGTTTCGCCAAAAGAAGTGGACTTCACTCCCAATTGCACCCTCAATGCGCTTCCCCCACGACCCAGAAAAGACTTTGATCTGGACTACTAGAGCGTTTTTGCTTTAGTTGTGCGCTAGCAGTTTGCGGAAAAACTATTTTGGCGGGTGATTTTGTCGTTGTTTTTGTCCTCGAATCCTCATGTACCTTCACGTACACTCCGGTTCTGCGGGCAAAAACGCCTGAAAATCTCCTCGCCAAAACGTTTTTCCGCAAACTGCTAGGTGTGCAAGTTGAAGCGTAGATAAGCGTCGTGAGACGCGCAACAGCAGCGCGCACAACTAAATGAAAATGCTCTAAACACGCATCGGCATGATCACATAGAGCACCCCGGAAACCGAGGCGTCGCGGATCACCGCCGGGGCGGCGCTGTCATGCAGCAATACCTGCACCGTATCGCCCTCAATCTGGGTGAGCACTTCCAGCAGGTAGCGCGAGTTGAATCCAATTTCGATCGGATCGGCAGCATAGCTGGCTTCCAGTTCTTCCTGCGCCGTACCCTGCTCCGGGCTGGATGCGGAAAGCACCAGTTTTCCGGCATCCACCGCCAGTTTAATCCCCCGGGTTTTCTCCGCAGAAATCACCGATACGCGATCCACCGCCCGGGCAAAAGCCGCCGTCGGCACTTCGAGCAGATTTTCATTTTTCTGCGGAATCACCCGCTCGTAATCGGGGAAATTACCGTCAATCAGCTTGGAGACCAGCACCGCTTTACCGCATACCACCCGCAGCTTGGTTTCGGAGAGGGAGAATTTTACCTCATCCACCTCCTGCTCAATCAGCTTGGCCAGTTCGCCGATGGTCTTGCGCGGAATGATAACCCCCGGCATTTCAGAAGCCCCAGCCGGACACGGCACTTCCACGCGAGCCAGACGATGCCCGTCCGTCGCCACGGCACGCAGCACGCTTTGCCCGTCCTGCTCAACCTGATGCAGATACACCCCGTTGAGGTAATAACGGGTCTCTTCCGTGGACATGGCAAAGCGGGTTTTCTCAATCAGCGCCTTGCATTCACGGCCTGAGAGCACAAAACTATGCGCCAGCTCACCCTCGGCGATGGCCGGGAAATCCTCAACCGGCAGCGTCGCCAGCGAAAAACGCGGCGATCCGGCGGAAATAGTGACTTTCGATTCTTTCTGGCGAATCCGTATTTCCGCGCCCTCGGGCAGCTTGCGGACAATCTCATAGAATGTGTGGGCCGGGATAGTCACCGTCCCCGCCCGCGCCACTTGCGCGCTGATTTGCTCCACGACAGCAATATCCATGTCGGTCGCCGTCATTTCGACGGTATCGCCCTGTGCCTCAAAACGGATGTTGGAGAGAATCGGCACGGTTCCCCGCCGCTCAACGACCGATTGCACATGGCCCAGCGACCTGAGCAACACAGCCCGGTCAATGGTAACTTCAAGGTTTTCGGTAGCCGATACTTCGGCAATTTTCTCAGCGAGCATGATATCCCCAGCGGTTTTTCGGGCGACTATACTGGCCCGATGCAAGGGAGGCAAACGAAAAATTCGGGAACACACACGCCAATTTCCGGCGCTTATTCCGCTGGCGAGGAAAAAAATTTCATGGTAGGATTGAAATACTCCGATATGTGGTTATATCTTGTAGGTAGCAGGAAGGAGATCCCGTGGATAAAGATGCAATCCGAATATTGTTAGGCGAACCAAAAGGCGGCGATATGCCCGGCGGAAAAGACGGTTATTTTGACGGGCAGCTACTGGTTGCAACGCCGACAGTCAGCGGCGATGTATTCCAGCATGCGGTGATTTACCTGTTCGCTCATTCGGCGCATGGCGCAATGGGCATTATTATCAATAAACCATTGGAAATGGTGCATTCCGGCGCGCTGTTCCAGCAGCTTGGCATTGATACCACTCCGCAAAGCGGCGATATTTCAATTTATCTGGGCGGCCCGGTCGAGGAAAACCGGGGGTTTGTCATCCATTCTCAGGATTATAATACCGGCGACAGCCTGTGCCATGACAATCGCATCTCCCTGACCGCCAGCACGCAGGTTCTGCGCGACATCGCGGCGGGTAAAGGCCCGCGCAACCGGATGCTGATGATCGGCTATGCCGGTTGGGGGCCGGGTCAGCTTGAAGCGGAAATCGAGGCGAATAGCTGGATTACCGTTCCCGCCACTCCCGAATTGCTGTTTTCCACGGATGACGATGCGAAATGGGCGCTGGCGGCCAAATCGCTGGGCGTGGATATGTCCCGCTTCTCCAGCTTCGCCGGGCACGCCTGAAATATATAAACCCACAATAAGGCGACTCCCCACATACCTGCTTTCCACCAGCGGCTTGATGATGAAAACCGTTGGAAAGATGACGGTGATGGGCTATGACACGGGCATGGACACCCCCTTCAGCTTTCAGGATATCATTCTTACTCTCCAGCACTACTGGGCGCGGCAGGGCTGCGTGATCCTGCAACCCTATGATATGGAAGTCGGGGCAGGCACATTCCACCCGGCCACCACGCTGCGCGCTCTGGGGCCAAAACCGTGGAATACCGCCTATGTTCAGCCTTCGCGCCGCCCCAGCGACGGGCGCTACGGGGAGAATCCCAACCGGCTCCAGCATTACTACCAGTTTCAGGTAGTCCTCAAGCCTTCGCCGGATAACATACAGGATTTATACCTCGACAGCCTGCGGGCGCTCGGTGTTGACCCGATGGAACATGATATCCGCTTTGTCGAGGATGACTGGGAAAGCCCGACGCTCGGCGCATGGGGGCTGGGCTGGGAAGTCTGGTGCGACGGGATGGAAGTCACTCAGTTTACCTATTTTCAGCAGGTTGGCGGGTTTGAGTGCAAGCCGGTTTCCGGCGAGCTGACCTACGGGCTGGAGCGCCTCGCCATGTATATTCAGGGCGTGGATAATGTTTATGATTTACAGTGGAACGGGGGTCGGGATGATGGAGCCGGGTTTCAGGGAAAAGGCAATCCTTCTCTGAATCCTGAATCCTGCCCCCCGAATCCTCCTGCTGTCACCTACCGCGATGTCTTTCACCGTAACGAGGTAGAGTTCTCCGCTTATAACCTTGAACATGCCGATACGGCGATGTTGCTGGCCCATTTCAACGATGCCGAAAAAGAATGCAATGCGATCCTGGAAAAGGGATTGCCCCTGCCCGCTTATGATTATTGCCTGAAGGCCAGCCATTTGTTTAACCTGCTTAACGCCCGGGGCGTCATCGGCGTGACTGAGCGCGCCGCCTATATCGGCAGGGTACGGGCATTGGCCAAGGGGTGTTGCGAGGGGTAT
>JAKFYP010000123.1 GCA_021730835.1 Alphaproteobacteria bacterium | reverse complement strand
CCGAAGTATTGAAGCAACTGGAAAAGGCAGGGGCCGAGTGGGTGCAGATAGATGAGCCGTGCCTCGTGCTCGACCTGCCGGAATGCGCGCAAAAAGCTTACGCGCTGGCGTATGAAAGACTGGGTGCGGCCAGCAATCTTAAAATCCTGCTGGCTACCTATTTCGGGGATTTGCGGGAGAATATGAAGCTGGCGGCCTCGCTGCCGGTGGATGGGTTGCATCTGGATCTCGTGCGCGCTCCGCAGCAATGGGAAGACGCCAAAAAATACTGGCCGAAAGACCGCTATATTTCCTTTGGCGTGGTGGATGGCCGCAATATCTGGAAGGCCGATCTGGAGAAGGCGCTGGGGTTGATGCAGCATGCCGTGGCATGGTGGCAGCCGGAGAAGGTGATGGTCGCGCCGAGTTGCTCGCTGCTGCACAGCCCGGTTGATCTCGACGATGAGGACAAGCTCGATACGGAGATTAAAAACTGGATGGCGTTTGCCAAACAGAAGCTGCGGGAAGTCTCTCTGCTGGCCAGCGCCATTGCCGGTCAGAAGGATGAAGCGGCGTTTACGGAGAACCGCAAGGCGATTGCAGCGCGCAAGACATCGGCGAAGATTCACAACCCGTGGGTCAAGGAGCGCCTTGGCGCGGTGACCAAGGAAATGGCGAAGCGCGCCAGCCCGTTTGAGAGCCGGATTGCCCGGCAGCAGGCCTTGCTGGGCTTGCCGCTCTTTCCGACCACGACCATCGGCTCCCTGCCGCAGACGCAGGAAATCCGTCAGGCCCGCGCTAAAAATAAATCCGGCGAATTACCGGATGCCGATTACGATGCGTTCCTGAAGCAAAAAACCGCCGAAGCGGTGCGCTGGCAGGAGGAAGTCGGCATTGACGTGCTGGTGCACGGCGAATTCGAGCGCAACGACATGGTGGAATATTTCGGCGAGCAGCTTGGCGGGTTTACCTTTACCAAAAACGGCTGGGTACAAAGCTATGGCTCACGCGGGGTCAAGCCGCCGGTGATTTTCGGTGATATTACCCGCCCCGAGCCGATGACCATCGCATGGAGCGCCTACGCGCAAAGCCTGACCGACAAGCCGATGAAAGGCATGCTGACCGGGCCGGTGACCATCCTGCAATGGAGTTTCGTGCGTGACGACCAGCCGCGCTCTGAGACTTGCCGCCAGATCGCGCTGGCTATCCGCGACGAGGTGAAAGACCTTGAGAGCGCCGGTATTCGCGTCATCCAGATTGACGAACCGGCGGTGCGCGAAGGCTTGCCGCTGCGCAAGGCCGACCACAAAGCCTACCTCAACTGGGCGGTGGAGAGCTTCCGGCTGTCGGCTTCCGGCGTGGCCGATGAAACGCAGATTCATACCCATATGTGCTATTGCGATTTCAATAATATCATTGATTCCATCGCGGCGCTCGACGCCGATGTGATCTCGATTGAAACCTCGCGCTCGGATATGGAATTGCTCGATGCCTTCAAGGCGTTCAAATACCCCAACCATATCGGGCCGGGAGTTTATGACATCCATAGCCCGCGTGTGCCGACGGTAGACGAGATGGCTGATTTGCTGGAGAAGGCCTGCAAGGTGCTTAAACCCGCTCAGGTCTGGGTCAATCCCGATTGCGGGCTGAAAACCCGTGGCTGGGAGGAAGTCCGCCCGGCGCTGATCCATATGGTAGCCGCCGCCCGCAAACTCCGCGAGAAATGCGCCGGGGAAGCGACGGGCAACGGCAAGCGTGCCGCCGGGTAGGGTTATCGGGTTCTCTCTCCATCGGTTTTTGCGCGTTTAGCTTCTGCATCCTGATGCTTTTGGGGGAGAGCGAAGGATACGGCGTTTTCCGTCTCAGCGAGCCGCTCAGTTATAAAACTCTGTAGCGCTTGCAGGCTTGCTTCAATATAATTTATGGAAATTTCGAGTTATGCAAACGCCCATTCAAATGACCATTAAACAAGAATAATAGTTAGAACCACTCATCTTATTGAACGATAATAAATATCACCATCACGGCTCGAATTGGGTGTCAATCGCTCAGCGAAATTTAGAACCAGAGCCAACTCTTTGTCCCACGCGGAATTGAACCGCTTTTGCATAAGCCTCTTCCGAAGTGGTGCCCGGAGCCGGAATCGAACCAGCGACACAGGGATTTTCAGTCCCTTGCTCTACCAACTGAGCTATCCGGGCACATCGAAATGTGCTCTTTTGTGTGTTTGCTGTACCGGTGCTGTACCGACACATTTTTGAAAATTCAACCATACGCACAACGCGTTGAATTTCCAATCTTAACCCCCGAGCTGCCAGAGACAGGAACGTGGATTTTCAGTTCCTTGCTCTACCAACTGAGCTACCTGAGCATAGGGTATCGCCGGAAGCGTCTGCATGTCACCAGTGCAAAACCGGCTCGGAGCCTATTGGCAACTCTTCCGCAAATGCTGCAATACCCGCTGGTCGCTGCTTATACTGAATTCAACATCCCGTGTCCAGCATTAGCAGTCTGCGGAAAAACTATTTTGACGGGTGATTTTGTCGTTGTTTTTGTCCTCGAATCCTCATGTATAGCTGATTGAGTTTGTGCTTACACACAAACTCTACGCCGCATGAGCATCCACCTGTGGGATGCTCATCCTCATAAGACACAGCATCCCACAGGTGGATGCTGTGAGGCGGCGCGCCCGCAGTCGCGGGCGATAGCCGATTTGATTGATGTGCAATCACACAAGTAAATTGGCTATACCTTCAAGTGCACTCCGGTTCTGCGGGCAAAAACGCCTGAAAATCTCCTCGCCAAAACGTTTTTCCGCAGACTGTTTGGAGGCAAATATAGCTGATTGGGTTTATGCTTGTGCATATACGCTACGCTGCATGCGCGGGCGATAGCCAATTCAGGTCATGTATTATCAAGAGACCCTTGCATCATCCCCCCTCCCGCAAGCAGGAGGGGAGATGATGCAAGGGTCTCGTGGAATGACTAATAGTTCTCAGGATGCCTTCAGCCCCGCATCGTGCATCATCAGGGCGATGTGCTCATGATGCTGGCGGAACTCATCAATTTGTGTTTTGTGCATGATGCGATCCAGCGAGAGCTTGACGTAATTGAGAAAGATCACGACGACTCTTTCCACCTGCCGGGTGATTTTTTCCACGACCGCATCGGCGATATTCACCGCATCCGCGCCCTTGCGTTGCATTTGTTCGCGGTAGAAATCAAGCGCGGTGAAAATCTTGCGCAAAGCGCCCTCGACGCGCCCTTTTTGCAGCTTACCGGATTTCCCCCCTTTTTCGGCAATCGCCAGAAACTGGTCGCATAACAGATCGGTGGATTCGCTTATCTGATCGGCCAGCATGTCTACCAACTCAAGCTGCTCCACCGGGTCAATCACCGAGGGATCCTCAACCGTATCGAGTAACTCCGCCGTAAGGTCAAACAGGACAGTAACCTCGTCATACTGCGCCTTCACATCATCGAGCGTGCCGTCTTTCATGGTATTATACTCCACTATATTATTGTTATTTGTTACATTTCCCGGTTTATCCATATGCTGTCATCCTGACTGATAAGGTT
>JAKFYP010000179.1 GCA_021730835.1 Alphaproteobacteria bacterium | reverse complement strand
AGGTGTCACCCCTAAGAACACCAAGAAAAAACATGCCGCGCCGAAGCGGGAGGTTTTGGGGTGGGTTGAATATATCACCGTCGGCAAGGCCGGGCTGGAGATGAAGGCCAAGCTCGATTCCGGCGCGAAAACCTCTTCGATTCAGGCGGAAATCATCAAGATATTTGAGAAGGATGGCAAAAAGCATGTGCTCTATCGCATCACGGACAAGAACGGTGAATCGCGTACCTTTAAAAGCCCGATCCGCCGCTGGGTGCGTATCAAGGCGAAAAAGGGAGGATTTATTCGCCGCCCGGTGGTAAAGATGGATTTCTGTCTGGGTGATATGCGAATTCGGGAGGAAGTCAATCTCTCCAACCGTGAGCATTTCATCTACCCGGCGCTGGTCGGGAGGACGATGCTGCAAAACCGTATTATCGTCGATACGTCTAAGACTTTTACGACCGAACCTTCCTGTAAATAACACCGGTAGCCGATGCGCTCATTTTACACCTTCCTGATAGCGTTTATCTGCGCGGCGGCGGGGTTGGGAATGTTTGCCTATAAGGCGTGGGTGCTGGGATTTCCCATTGAGCCGAATCAGAAATCCACAAGCTGGCATGTCGAGGCCAAGCTCGAATTCATGGCGGACGGCAAGCCGATCAAGCTCAATATGTTCGTGCCGATGGCCTACCGCAACTACATGATCGTAGATGAGAATTTTATCAGCCACGGCTACGGGCTGACCACGGAAACCCTGCGGGAGAGCGGCAACCGTATGGCGCATTGGGCCAAACGCTCGGCCCGGGGGCGGCAGACGATTTTTTACCGTGCCCTGCTCTATGAGCTTAATGAGGCCACGATTGAAGATGAAAACGCAACCGATAAGCAACCAAAGATCGGGATACTGAACTATAAAGACCCGGCTTTTGTGGAGCGGGCGGAGAATGATCCGGTTTACCTTGCCCTGCTGAGCCTGATCGAGGAGCTTTACGAAAAATCCGCCGATGAAGAAAGTTTTGTCAGCGAACTATTCGGGCGATTGCGGGCCGGGGATAATCCACACCTGAAAGTTATCCGTGATTCCGCCGAAACGCCGCAATCCATTGCCGGACAGGGGAAGTATATTCTGGAGCATGCGGGCATCCCGGCCCGGCTGGCGCATGGGGTGCGGCTGGACGGTCAGCTTCGCAATCCGCCTTTCGTGGAATGGGTGGAAGTATTCATGGCGGGTCGCTGGCGTCCACTCGATATGGAAACCGGTTCTTTCGCCGGAGATTTCCCCCGCGTTATCTGGTGGCTCGGAGAAGAGCCGCCGTTTGAGCTGAAGGGTGGGCGCAATCCGGTTTTAAGCCTCTCCGTCAAGCAAAATACCGAAAATGAGGTGATTGAGGCGATCTGGAAAGGCAGCGGCGCGGTCAAGGCCATGTATGACGCCTCGCTCTACAGCTTGCCGATTGACTCGCAACTGGTGTTTCATGTCCTGCTGCTGGTTCCGCTCGGTGCGCTGATCTGTTCCTTTCTGCGGCAGGTGGTCGGCATCAAGACTTACGGTACGTTCATGCCGGTGCTGGTAGCGATTGCCTTCCGCGAAACACAGCTTGCCGAGGGGATTATCATGTTCTCGGTCATCGTCCTGCTCGGGCTGATTTTCCGCGCATGGTTCGACCGGCTGCAACTGCTTATGGTTCCGAGGCTGACGGCGATTCTCTGCGTCGTCGTGTTGCTGATTACCGCGCTGACCATGTTCACCTTCAAGGTCGGAATCAGCGCCGGTCTGTCAATTTCCCTGTTCCCGATGGTTATCCTGACGATGGTCATTGAGCGCATTTCGGTAACATGGGAGGAGTATGGCGCACGCGATACGCTGGTTGCCGCCAGTGGAAGCCTGCTGGTGGCAGTGATCGGCTATTTCATCATGGTCAATGATTTTACGATACACCTGATGTTCACTTTCCCGGAACTGTTGCTGGTGGTGATGGCGCTGGCGATGCTGCTGGGCCGCTATAACGGCTACAAGCTGACTGAATACCGCCGGTTCCGCGCTTTGAGAAAGAGCGGCCATGTTACGCTGTAGGCGGGAGATGAAAGAAGCGGGGGTGCTTGGCATCAACGCCCGCAACCGCGATTATATTTTCCCCAATAATCGCCGCCGTTATTATCCGCTGGTCGATAACAAGCTGGAAACCAAGCGGCTGGCCGAGAGTGCCGGGATTGCCTGCCCGCCGCTATATGGCGTCGTTGAGTTTCAGCAACAGGTGAGCCGGCTGGAAAACATCCTCGGTGAGCATCGGGATTTCGCCGTCAAACCGGCCAAGGGTAGCGGGGGAGGGGGGATCATCGTCATCGCCGACCGGCATTCGGGCGGCTATGTGCGCACCAGCGGCGGTATCATCTCGATGCCCGATTTGAAATACCATATCAATAACATTCTCAGCGGCCTCTATTCCCTCGGCGGGGCCAACGATGTCGCCATGATCGAATACCGGGTCAGGCCGCTGCAACTGTTTAAGGACATCAGCTATCAGGGTGTGCCGGATATTCGCGTCATCATCTATCAGGGCGTGCCGGCGATGGCCATGCTGCGCCTGCCGACGCGGGAGTCCGACGGCAAGGCGAATCTGCATATGGGCGGCGTTGGCGTCGGGGTGAAAATGGATACCGGTATGACCTTCGGCGGCATTCAGCGCGGCGCGGAAATCGGGGCGCATCCTGATACGGCGGTGAAGCTGGATGATATTGTTATTCCCGACTGGACGAAACTGCTCACCATCGCCTCGCGGTTTGAGAGCCTGATCAATATGGGCTATATCGGGGTGGATATTGTCATTGACGAGGTGAAGGGGCCGCTGATCCTTGAGGTCAATGCCCGCCCCGGCATCGCTATTCAGATCGCTAATCGTTGCGGCTTGCTGCATCGCCTCAGGGCGGTGGATGCGCATATCGCGGAGCTTTCCTCGCCGGAAGAAAAGGTCGCCTTCGCGCAGGAGAATTTTAAATAAACGGGTCATAGGCCCATTGCAGCAAGGCTTGCCGCTGCCTTGGGCGGCAGGTCAGGTCGCCGGGTTCGCAATTGGCCCTGATCTGCCCGGCATGGCGCGAGAATGCCCGCCAGCGCTTGATCTGCACGGCGTCAACCTCGGGGATACGCCGCCCGAGATAATACCGGCAATACCACTGGAACCAGCCACGCGGATCAGGGCCGATGATCCAGCCCTTCTCCTGCCAGACGGAAAGCGGCTGGCGGCTTTTGACGCCAAAACAGTTGAGCGCCGGGTCAGCCCTGCCGCTGATGCGGGCGCTGGCATACCATTCTTCTGGAAACTCATTGCGGCAATCGTTGCAGTATTTCCCCTCGAAGACACCCATCTCCAGCATCTCCTGCGGGGAGTAGAAGGGATGGAAGCCTTCGGCGAAATCCTCACCCTGCGGGGCCTCCAGCAGATAGGAATACCCGCGCTGCATTTTATCGTGCACCTGCCGCCTATCATCTGGCTCGAACATCGGCGCGTCATGAAGCGATATAGCCAATTCAGATGATGTATAATCATGAAGTGAATCGGCTATATCCTATGCCCCATCGCCTTCTTTTGGCGGGCGC
>JAKFYP010000129.1 GCA_021730835.1 Alphaproteobacteria bacterium | reverse complement strand
CTGTTTGGCTGCCGGGGACACGGCAGGGGCTTTTTTTGCCGGGGGTGGGGCCGCCGGGGTTGCCGCTTCCGGTTTTGTCTCCGCTGCCGGAGGTTCCTTGCTTTCCTCTTTGGATGCCTCTGCTTCGCTCGCTTTCTGCTCTTCCGCCGCCGCCGCTGCTGCCGCCAGTTCTTCTTCTGCCTTGTTGCCGAACAACGCTTCTAACTCCGGATCGTAGCCTGCCGGAATGGCGGGAATCACCACATCGGCGGTGGATTGCGCCGCTTCTTCCGGCACGGATTCCGCTGCTGGCGCTCCCGCCGCTGTTGCCGGTGGCGCGCTGCCGCCACTAAGCTGCCCGGTTTCGGCGAAATGGTTGAGTGCTGCAATTTGTGCGGAGTCATCGCCTTCCGGCTCGGAGCCGTTTTCGCTCAGGAACTCCATGATTTCCTTGATGGTATCCAGTGCTCCAAGCACCAGCGTGATAGCCTCGGGTGAAGCGACGATCTCGCCGTCTCGAATTTTTCCGAGCACATTCTCTCCGGCATGAGCGACCGATTCCAGCCGTGGCAGTCCGAGGAAGCCGCAAGTGCCTTTGATCGTATGCACCAGCCGAAAGATGTTGCCGAGAATTTCAGTGTTATTAGGGTTTTGCTCGAGCTTGACCAGTTCGAGGTCAAGCACGGACAGGCTCTCCGAGGTTTCGGTAATAAATTCGCTTATCAGATCATCCATGACGCGCCCTCAATCCAACATCCTGTTGTTTTGCCACTGCCTTCCGGTGGAACGCAACAGCCGCCGCCAGCCTGCCAGCCTGCTTGCCAGCCGATTGCCGGATATGGAAATTTCCATCCGACGACCACAGTTTGCGGACAAGGCATCGACAAGTAAAGCCAAAACCCCTGGCGGCGGCGTACCGGCAGGCGGTTTGACGACGACTGTTACCTGACTCAGCCGATTGTGCGGCAGGCGATTAGCCGGTATGTAGTTTCTTCCTTTTCCACGGTCAGCGAAACACGCATTTCGTGCGCAAGTTGCATAGTCAGAACTGCCTGCGCGGTTTGAGGCGTGATTGGAGCATCCATGACGCCTATGAGAATCCGTGTCACATCCTCCTCGTCGCGGATGGCTTCGCTGGTGGCGGTGACGCTCATGCGGCGCTGACCATCCTCCTCCTGTCCGACGCGGACGGAGATGGTTCCCCCTTTGGGCAGGGAGCGTGTTGCTGCGATAATCATATTGAGCAGCAATTGTCCCATTTTCTGGCTGATGGAAATGCCGGTAATACCGGTATGCTGCTCCGGCCAGTCGATGACGATGCGGGTTTTGGCAAACAGCGCTTCGGTGAGTTTCTTCTTTTCCTGTAAATCGGCTTCACCGAACTCATTGAGCTTCCCGTAGGCCTGCCGGAAAAACTGGAGGCGGGCGACAGCTTCCGCCGCGCTGCCCGAGATCAGGTCAATGGCGTCCTTAAACATCCCGTCATTCTCTTCAGCAAGGAATTCCGCGCCGTTATTGATGGCGCCGATCGGCCCTGCCAGATCGTGACACAGGCGGGTACATAAATGCTGTGCCAGCGTGGTATCGTTCATGGCAGCTTCTCCGTGCCGGAATAGGGTTCGTGTTGCGGGCGCTTTTTGCGTTTTGGTGGGCATAGGCTCATCCTAAGGTCAGAATACTAAATTTTTAGTAAAGGGCGGGAGGATTTTTTCATGGCTGGAAGCCGGGAAATCTGTACGATAACCGCTATGTCTGCTCCCGTCATGACTACGAAAATCAGCGAATGGGAGCGAAGGGCAGGCAATTGTGGGTTTGTCGGGATTATACCCGACCAGTCACGAAACGGCAACCCTGCCCGGAGCGATTCAATGAGAACGCCTTTGAGGAGAAGGAAGAGATGCCGTATATAGTCATGAGACCATTGCATCACTCCTCCCCTCGCTCACAGCACCCGCATGCGAGCGGTGGAGGGGGCAGGTTACAGGTTTCAGGTTATAGGTTTAAAAAAAAGAATCTGTACCCACGATACTCCGCTCCCCCCTTGAGGGGGAGCAGACGAAGCAAGGCTGAAGGCCGAAGCTGAGTCGTGGGGGGCAAGATTCAGGTTACAGGTTACAGGTTACAGGTTTAAAAAAAG
Source organism: Alphaproteobacteria bacterium (assembly GCA_021730835.1). Taxonomy (GTDB): domain Bacteria; phylum Pseudomonadota; class Alphaproteobacteria; order Rickettsiales; family UBA998; genus JAKFYP01. Next base: position 1,481 of record JAKFYP010000129.1, on the reverse strand, counting down.
AATCTGTACCCACAATACTTCGCTCCCCCCTTGAGGGGGAGCAGACGAAGCAAGGCTGAAGGCCGAAGCTGAGTCGTGGGGGGATAATAAGTAAAACTTCCCCCCACCGAATCGCCTTCGGATTTCATCCTCGGCTCTTCGACTCCCCCTCAAGGGGGGAGTGGTAACCCGCAGGCGGGTGCTCCAAGGGGGGAGTGGTAACCCGCAGGCGGGTGCTCCAAGGGGGGAGTGGTAACCGACTGCTTTTACTGACATACATACAGATAAGAGGCAAGCGGTGAATTGCGGGTAATCAGAATTATTTTAGGAAATTGTTACGTGGAATGACGATAGTAGAATTTAACAACAGCGCCTACTCCTCGCGAATCGTATTCATGCACTGATGGGTGGTGATATAGGGAATGCCGGAAGCATTCTTTTTCGTATGGGCGTAGACGGTAATGGATTTATCCCGCGCAAAGCCTGCCATGCAATCACCGTATTCCTGAAGGATAGTGATTTCCTTATCAAGCGGAGCGGAGGATTTCAATACTTCTTCCACCATGAACCGGTCGGCAGCCAGATTGTGATCGGCTTGCGCTTCTTCACCGAGCGCTCTGCCTGTGAAAACGATTTCCGCGTGATCGAACGCTTCCTGCCGCGTCATCGGGGCGCAATCGCAGGCATGGGCGGCGGGGGTGTGCGCCATCACCATTAGCGTGAAAAATAAAGCGATACGCTGCATCAGTATTCCTTTCCTGTACAGGGTTCGTGAATCGGGCCGAGGATGACCTGAGCGGTAATATCCGTACCGGGTACGTCATATGGTTTGCATAAATTCTCCTGAATGGAAGTCAGTTTTGCAGGAAGATTATTCGCCTGATCGCCAAGGAGAGTGATTCTGCTCTGCTTGCCATGCTGACCACAAACCTGCGTAACAGGAGAGGGAACCCCCTCCATGGAAATGCCCTCTTTCACGATATTGACGATATGCTCCCAAAGTGCTTTTGGAATCATTTCCCCCACTCGCGTGCATATCTCATAGGTGGTTGCTCCCACTTCCATGGTGGCCGTTGGCGCTCCGTTGCGGGCCAGATGGACGGATGCTGCGCGTTGCCCTGCACTGGCGTGAGACGGGGTAATCGTAAGATGATATGTATGTTCGGTCATTTTTTCCCGGCGTAGTATTTTCTGTTAGTGCCCGGAGATTACGAACCGGCGCTGGTTTGGTTTTCCAGATCGTACAGACGCACAATACCGGATGTATCAAATGTTTGCGAAGCCTGCCACAGATCATATTGCCGCTGGTGGCGCAACCAGAGAACAGGATCCCCCCCGAAGGCGGCGGCAAGGCGCAATGCCATCTCGGCGCTGACACCGCTATGCCCGTTGATGAGTTCTGAAAGGGTCTTGCGTGAGACATTCAAGGCTTTGGCGGCGGAGGTGACGGTCAGTTGCAGCGGTTCTAAATATAGACCTTTCAATACTTCACCCGGATGCGG
>JAKFYP010000176.1 GCA_021730835.1 Alphaproteobacteria bacterium | reverse complement strand
CGAGGCGGTGGTGCGCGAGGCGGGCGGCAAAGCAGTGATGACCTCCGCGGATCACGCCAGCGGGTCGGATCGTATCTGGGAAGCATTGCGTAAAGCGGAAATCGGCGGCGGTTTGTTCGATGTGATCGTCAATCTGCAAGGCGACCTGCCCGCGATTGACCCGGCGCAAATCGCCGCCGTCACCGCGCCGCTGGAGGAAGATGGCCCCGATATGGCGACGCTGGTATATGCCACCGACGATCCGGCGGATGCCGCCAGCCCGCATATCGTCAAGGCGGCGATAGCATGGCGGGATGCGCAATGCCGCCGGGGCAGAGCGCTTTATTTCTCGCGCTCGGCCATTCCGGCGGGTGACGGGCCGCTCTATCACCATATCGGGATATATGCCTACCGCCGCGCCGCGCTGGAGCGGTTTGTGTCCCTGCCGCCATCACTGCTTGAAAAACGCGAAAAACTGGAACAGTTACGGGCGCTTGAAGCGGGCATGACGATTGACGTTGTAAGGGTGGATGCGCTACCCGTAGGGGTGGATACCGAGGAACAGCTCGGGCAGGTGAGGGAGATGATGGATGGTCGGTAATGCAGCTTACGATGTCACCGGAATCGGCAATGCGATTGTTGACGTGCTGGCGCGGGTGGAAGACGATTTTCTGACCCGGGAGAATCTCCGCAAGGGTGCGATGATGCTGATTGATGCGCCTGCGGCGGAGGCGTTTTACGGCAAGCTCGGGCAATGCCGGGAATGCTCGGGCGGCTCGGTGGCCAATTCCATTGCCGCGCTGGCCTCGCTCGGAGCGAAGACCGCCTTCATTGGCCGGGTGCGCAACGACGATATGGGACGGATTTTCCGCCACGATATGCAGGGCATCGGCGTGCATTATCCGACGCCGCAGGTAGACGGCGGCAGCCCGACGGCACGGTGTTATGTTTGCGTGACGCCCGATGGGGAGCGTACCATGAACACCTATATCGGGGCGTGCGCCGAACTGGAGCCGGAAGATATTGACGATACCCTGATTACCTCATCCGCCGTGACCTATATTGAGGGGTATCTGTGGGATCAGCCCGCCGCCAAGGAGGCCATCCGCAAGGCGCTGAAACTGGCGCGAGGGGCCGGGCGCAAGGTTGCCTTCTCGCTCTCGGACGTGTTTTGCGTCGAGCGTCACCGCGAGGAATTCCACACATTGCTGGCTTCAGGCATTGATATAGTGTTCGCCAACGAGCAGGAAGCCACGGCGCTCTATATGAAAAACGATCTCTCCGATGCGCTTGCCATGCTCGGTGAGCGCGTGCCGCTGGCCGTTGTCACGCAGGGAGCAGACGGGGCGTATGTCGTTACGGGAAGCTCGCAAACTCATGTGCCGGGCAGTTTCGTGCGCGAGGTAGTGGATACGACCGGGGCGGGAGACTTGTTCGCCGCCGGGTTTCTCTATGGCATGATCAGAGGCTGGCCGTATGAGGAAAGCGCGAAACTCGGGCATCGCTGCGCTTCGCAAATCATCCGCCAGCTTGGAGCGCGCTCGCTTGAGCCGCTCGACGCACTGGTGGCTTAGCAGACTGTTAGAGCGGTTTTTTCATGAATTGCTACTTTGTCACCCTGCGCCTCGTGTAGGTTTACTACACGTCAGCTTGGGTTTCGCATATCAATCTCAAGAGAAAGCCGCTCTGAATCAGGTTACATTAGAAGAACACCTAAAACCCAAAACCTAAAACCCAAAACCTGAAACCCAAAACCTAAAACCCAAAACCTGTAACCTGTAACCTGATATGTCCTATTTCCATCCGAAAATCCTCGTTGTGCTGCTGCTGGGCTTCTCAAGTGGCCTGCCGCGTCTGCTGGTCGGCGGTACGATGGCGGCATGGCTGGCGACTTACGGGATTGACAAAGCGGCTATCGGGTTTTCCGCTTATGTACTGCTGCCCTATACCTTTAATTTCGTCTGGGCGCCGATTATTGACCAGATGCGCCTGCCGCTGCTGGGCAGATGCTTCGGCCAGCGCATTAGCTGGATGCTGCTGACGCAGGCCTGCCTCGCCGCCGCGCTGTTGCTGATGGCCAATACCTCACCCGCCGAGAATCTGGCGCTGTTTATCGGCATGGCGGTGATGGTAGCGTTTTTCTCTTCGTGTCAGGACGTGGTGATTGACGCCTACCGCACGGAATATCTCGATGAAAACCAGTACGGCGAAGGAGCGGCGATAGCGGTATTCGGCTACCGGGTCGGCATGCTGGTCGCCAGCGCCGGAGCGCTTTCACTGGCCGACCATATTGACTGGAGCACGATTTATCAGGGTATGGCGGCGCTGCTGGGTATCGGCATGCTGACCGCCCTGCTCGCCGGGGAACCTGAGCGAAAACGCGAACTCACACCGGCCCACGGCCTGCAAGAATGGATAGCCCGGGCGGTCATTGCCCCGTTTCGCGTTTTTATCGGCATGTATGAGCACTGGCTGCTGATCCTGCTGCTGATTGCGTTTTATCGCGTGCCGGACGGGTTCATCAGCCAGATGGTCAATGTGTTTTATCTCGATGTCGGCTACACCAAAACCCAGATCGGCCTGTTCGGTAAGCTTTATGGATTTTTTGCCACCTCGGCGGGAGCATTCGCCGGGGGATACATTGTGCATAAAATCGGTATCCGGCGCGCTCTCGGGTGGTTTATCCTTGCCCAGATGGCGACCAACCTCGCTTACATACTGATTACCGTCGTCGGGGCGGAGTTATGGGCGCTGGCGCTGGCCATTACCTTCGATAATCTCGCGGGCGGATTGTTGATTACCGCCGCCATCGCCTTTCAGATGCGCCTGTGCCATAAGGATTATACCGCCACCCAATACGCGTTGTTCAGCTCGCTCGCATCACAGGGCAGCACGCTGTTTTCCGGGCCTGCCGGAATAGTTGCCGATTCGCTGGGATGGGAGGCCATGTTTTTCGCCTCGGCGCTGCTGGGCGTACCCTCACTATTGATCTTGCTTAAATTGCGCGCTAGTACGGTATGGAAAGGGATTGGCAGCCAATGAGCAAAAGTATCTATTATCAGGCGGGAGAAGTCATTTTTAAACAAGGTTATCCCAGCGAGCATGCGTATGTGATCCTGCGCGGGCAGGTCGAAGTCTACCGCGAAATGCCGGACGGTACGCAGGAGCATCTGGCGACGCTCGATGAAGGCCAGATGTTCGGGGAATACGGCGTACTCGACGAAGCGCCCCGTTCGGCTTCCGTGCGGGCGCTGACCAATGTCGAGTTACAGATCATGCCGCTTTAAGCCTTCTTTATTCACTCATAACAGATACTTCCTGTAAGTTTTGCGTGTGGATAAACATGACGCCGCATAGGCGGCGGGCTTGCCGTTGCAAGCCTGTCATTCCAATTATTTTGGGAAATTGTTAAGTGGAATGACTATAAATCGGCTATATTAATAATTTCATTTATCGCTACCGCGCAAAAAACAGTTCCGTAATCAGATAATTGGAAAGGAGGATGAGGATTGAGGCGGTGACGACGGCATTGGTGGTCGCCGTACCAACGCCCTGCGCGCCGCCGCGCGAGTGGTAGCCGTGATAGCAGCCCATCAGGGCGACAATAAAACCGAACACTGCCGCCTTGACCA